>NZ_JBCEWQ010000058.1:0-48584 GCF_038448545.1 Streptomyces sp. CLV115 | reverse complement strand
GGTCTGCTCCGCAGACACGACGCGCCGCCGCTACGCGGCGGAAGACGACAACGCACTCCGTGCGTTGTTCCCGGACTTCGTCCGGGGTTGCCGGTCCACTCCGTGGCCCGGGCAGTCAACTTCGTTGACTGCGGCCCGGATCGCTCCGCGATCCGGGCGGTGGGCCATGCTCCGCACGGCCCTTGGGCTGGCTGGGAGTTGGGGTGATCTTTGCTGGGGGTTGTGGTGACGGGTCGTGAGGGCCGGAGGTTTTCTGTCCGTTTCTCTGGTTCTCTTGAGTCTCTGTCAGGAGGGTTCAAGGGTTGGCAGGAGCGGGCCCTGTGCAGGTGCCGGACTGGTGGTTCGGAAACACTTCCACTGATGTGCGTCACTCTGGATGGCCAGCTGGGTTAAGGAGTTTGAGCCGACGTCCTGCCGCTGGCCCTGGGGGCGATTGTCTGTGTCCTGGTTGTCGCCGAAAAATGCATGCTTTGCACAGGGATCCGGGTCCATTTCACGCCCGGAAATACATTGAAGCGGTCGAGGAGAGGAAATTTTTGGTGACGCTGAAGGAGCTGTTCCCGCATCAGGTCGAGGCGGTCGAAGCGGTTCTGAGGGCGCTTCAGACGCCTGCGAGCGGGCATCTGCCGGCCGAGGGGCTGCGGACCCAGGTCACCGCCGCGACCTGATCCGGGAAGACCCTGATCGCCGTCGCGGCCGCCGAGAAACTCGGCGCGCGGCATGTCCTGGTCCTGGTACCGACCCTGGATCTGCTGACCCAGACCGCGGCCGCGTGACGGGAAGGAGGCCGTACAGGGGCGATGGTCGGGGTGTGCTCGCTCCGGGCCGACGACTCCGCTGAAGGACGAACTGAACACAGGCAGGGTGGCCCAACCGCCGCGTCCCTGCACACTATTCGGGTGACCTTTCGATTGATACCCGGCACCGGGCTCGTCCTCCCAGCGAACGCAGGCGTCCTGCGATTCGGCATGACCGCGCATGCGGCGCAGTGGACGGCGTCGACTCTGGCGGACATCCGCCCCGGCGGGTGGATGTGTGGAGCGCACTGGACCTTCTTCTTCGTTCACTGCGACATCCTGGTCACGGCCTATGCCTGCACGGCCTGCACCGAGCAGACCATGGGGCACTTGATCGTCGAACGGACCGAGCGCGTCCCGGACCGAGCCGCCGACATACCGGTTGCCTTCGGCGACTTCGACCTCTTCGGCTACCCCATCCATGAACTGACCGAGGTTCTCGACCCGTCGGACCGCAAGCTCCTGCTGTCCGCAGACGTCAACCCTCAGAGCACGCACTACCTGTCCGCCGTACGTCTCGACGCCTGTGAAAGCGATCGCCGCTAGGTCGTCAGCCCAGGCTCTGGGTCCGGTGACGGCGCACGATGAAGAGCATGCCCGCGCCCATAGCCACCGCTGCGGCAGCCGCGCCCGTGATAGGCAGCGTCGAGGAGCCGGTTTCTGCCAGGGTGTCGCCGTTCGTCGTGGTCCCGTCGTCGCCGGCCGTCGACGACCCGCCGGCCGAGCCGCCCGAGACATTGGCCGAGCCGCCCGTCGAGCCGGTCGGCTCCCCACCCGTGACGTCCAGCGTGATGTCGGCCTTGTCATTGACCTTGTTGGGGTCGAATGGCCGTGCCTCGGTGCTCAGGGCCACCTGGCCCTTGGCGTTCGCCACCCGCTTGTCGATCTTCAGCTCGAAGGTGTAGGTCTCTTGGCTGCCCTCGTTCAGTGACCGCATGCCGCAGACGTACACCTTACCCTTCGCCCGGCAGAACTGGCCGGGCTTGACGACCGATGTTCCGGCGGGAGGCGTGACCATGACGCTGACGGACCGCTCCCCCTGTTTGGTCAGGATCCAGGCGGGCCCGGCGTTGACGAACTTCACCTTCATCTTCACCGTGTCACCGACGCTTCCCTTCAGCGCGGCACCCGTCACCTGGTAGTCGGCCGTGTTTACGGAGCTGACGGGCACATTGACAACTCGTGCGGTCCCCTCGCTCCCGGCTTGTCCCTCGACCAGTTTCACCGCCGGCGCGGTTCCCGCCACCGGCTGGGTGCCGTTCTCGTCCGCTCCGGGATCGACGTCCCAGACATTCACTCGCAGCTCGTCGTTGAGCGCACGGTCCAGTGCCTCGACGCGGAGAGGCCTCTCGGGCGTGTAGACGGTGCCCGGCTCCACCACCTGGTCGAACGCACACACCGCGATCCATCTCTCGGGCATCTCGTCGTAGGACGGGACCTGCTGTGTCCGGCAGTTGGAGGGAACCTCTGTGAAGTCGAGTCCTCGGGTGACGCCGTAGGAGACCCATACGCTCTCGGCCGCCCTGGTGCCCTTGTTCGCCACGGTTGCCGACAGATCGAAGCTGCTCCCAGGTTTCACCCCGCTGACCGGCTCGATGCCTCCAACGACCAACTCGGGTGCGGTTTCATCACCGAAGGCGGCAGGAGCCGCAGCCAGTACGATCAGCCCGGCAGCGCCGAGGGTGGCAGCAACAGCACGGCAGGCGCGACGGTTGTGCCGGGGAATCGACATTGAGAGATCCTCTGCTGGGACGCGGAAAAGCGGGCGATGACTTCCAGGAGAAATGCTTCCGGTCACTAGACTCTTGTCGAACTCGAACGGTTGCGTGGCCGGTGCCTCCTCCGCCTTGCGACCGCATACACCGGATGCCGTGGGCCCCGGCCCGATGTCGACACCGATCACCGGCACGAGTCCGGAAGTACGCTTCCCCTCTTACCCGGAAGCGATCGTCCAGGGCCCCTGGTAGGCGCTCTACCGGCGGACCGCCGAGATCAGTCCGCCGGGCCGCTCCTCGCGCTGCGGAGGGGTGCTGATCGGGCGTCCGTAGGCGGCAGCGCGCTCGCGCAGCGTGTGGCTGTCGGCCTCCCAGCCGTGCCCGGCCAGCCAGCCCACGGGATCCTCGGGCATCTCCGAGACCCACATGGCCGCCGCCGATCCCGGCGTGGCGTCCGCGGCGAAGCGCTCGATCACGCCGCGCGAGCCCAGCGTCAGCCCCATCCGACTTCCTGCCGCCGACTGCGTGCTGATCCGGGTCAGCAGTAGCTCCACCGCGTCCTGGGGCAGATAGATCAGTAGTCCTTCGGCGATCCACACGGTCGGCAGCGCCGGGTCGTGCCCTGCGGCGGCCAACGCGCCTGGCCAGTCCTCACGCAGATCCACCGCGACGGTTATCCGCTCGCAGCGTGCGACCGCTCGCTCCTGGCGCAGCACCGACGCCTTGAACTCCAGTGGCGCGGCAGTGTCGACCTCGAACAGCCGGGTGCCCTTGAGCCAGTCCATCCGGAAGGCCCGGCTGTCCATGCCGGCGCCGAGCAGTACGACCTGCCGGACCCCGGATGCGGAGGCCTGCTGCAACACGTCGTCGAGGAACTTCGTCCTGATGACGATGGAGAACGACACGGCCGTACGGCGGCGCCGCGCGGCCTCGTCATCGGGCGGCGGCGAAGAGGGCCACAGGCCGCCGGCGGTGGCGAAAGCCTGTGCCAGTGGGTCGCGGAACAGCGCGCTCTCCCGCTCAGTCTCCAGCGCCCGCACCCTGGCCACCCCCACCGCCGTGGCCCACACTCCCGACGGCTTGACCCGCTCCTGCTCATCAGTCATCGCGCCAGGCTAAGCGCTGTTCCGTAATCCCGCGTTGAGCTGAGGGCCGATCGAAAACCAGTGGCACAGCGCCGTCGTGGGTCGTTACCGTGCCGCCGAGCCAAGTCGTCCAGGCAAGGACATTCCGTTGTACACCGTGTGAGACCTCCCGAGTGCTGATCTGTCGCGCGTCGCGCTTGTGCGCCGCGCTGCTTTTTGCTGCGGACTTCTCACTGAAATCGGTGTATTTCTGTGCTCGAAAACTGGGTGGTCATACCCACCTGCCTGCCGGTCGTTCTCCGACGTTGCCATACGTGCCCGTCCGAGCGTTTCCGGGCAAACGGCAAATTTCGCGTCAATGCGAACCACAAGCTCATCGACGTTTGGCTTCTCGTGCTCTGTACCTCGTGCGGGGAGACGGCGAAGCTCACGGTCCTGGAGCGGGTGAATGTGCGCTCCGTACAGCCTGAGCTGCTGGACCGGCTGCATGGCAATGATGTCGGTCTGGCAGCCGAGTTGCTCCAGGATCCGGTCGTACAGCGCCGTAATCGCATCGCTCTCGACTGGGCCGATGCCTGGCGCCTCGACACCGGCGGATCGGATCATCTGGACTGTGAGGTGATCGACGTCTCGGTCCGCTTCGCGGCGCGGATCCCGGTCCGGCCGGTGCGGCTGATCGCTGAAGGTTGTGGTCTTTCGCGGGCCGAGGTCGGGAGGTTGATCGCGAAGGGGAAGATCGTCTCGGCGGTCCGGCTGAGTGGCAAGCTCTCCGGCGACTTCGCCTTCATGCTCAAGCGCTGAGCCCTCCCCCGGCCCGGGGCTTGTCCGGCGAGAGCCGCCGGACAAGCCCTGGAGGCCGCCGTGGTCGGGCTCTACGGCGGCCTCTGCTCACTGGCTCGCTCTATCGTCGATGCACTTCGCACAGCAGATCTGCGTGCCCGCCGTGTTGGTCTGCGTGAGCCCGGACCCGTTAGTGCCCCTGGGGCTGAAGTGTGCTTCTCGGGCTGGTGAGGTAGGTGTCGATCACTCGTACCGCCTTCTCCGTCCCTCCTCTGCGGTAGAGCCAGTGCCCCACGACGTCCATCGTGAACAGGGACGCCTTCGGGAAGGAGCTCGCCATGCGCCGCGCGCCCGGCAGGGGCGTCGCCAGGTCGTGGGTGGCGTTGGCCACGAGGACGGGTGGGAGTTCGCCCTTGATGCGGGCTGGCCGGGGCTTGGGCGGCATGGTCCAGCCCTGGCAGCCGAGGATGGTGTCGAGGGCCTGGGCGTTGTAACGGGTGTGCGGGGCGGCTTTTGCGGCCCTCTTCAGGATGGTCCGGTACTGGGCGTAGTCGTGGATCCGGAAGTCGTAGTCCCGGCACAGCACGAGCCGGAAGGCCGGATCGGTGCCGGTGGGGAGCCAGCGGACCTCGCCCTTTCCCGTGTACAGGGCGGCCAGCTGCTGTGCCGTGCTCTCCGGACTCCCCTTGCCTAGTGCGAAGGTGAGGAGGTCGGACAGCTTGTCGGGGCCGACCTTGGTCCGTGTCGGTCCGTCCGGGCCCGGTTCTCGCAGTGTGCCCGCGTCGGCGCGGGCGAACAGGGTGTCGGTGACGGCTGTCAGATCTTTGCCCTTGAGCGCGCAGGCTGTGTCCTTCTTGCACCAGGCCGCGAGCCGCTTCAGGGTGCTGTCAATGGTGGCGCTGCCGTCGATGAGGTATCGCTCGGCGTTCGGCCGGTCCGGATCCATCGCGCTGTCGAGGGCCAGTGCGCGGAGCTTGCCCGGGAACAGCCGTGCGTAACGCTCGCCGAGGAATGTGCCGTAGGAGTGGCCCAGGAAACTGATCCGGCGTTCGCCGATGGCGGCACGGATCGCGTCCATGTCGCGGACGACGCTCTCACCGTCCATGTGGGCGGCGAGCGGGCCCGTCCGCTTCAGACAGTCGGCCGCCAGACGGCCGTTCAAGGTGCGCAGTCGTTCGAACTCGGACGGGTTGCGGGGGCGGGCCGGTATCGAGTCGAGGATCGTCTCGTCGCAGTCGGCCGCACCGCTGCGGCCGATGCCTCGTGGGTCGAAGCCGATCATGTCGAAGCGCTGGAGCATGGCCGCGGAGTAGCCGCTGACGGGGTCGTCGGCGTACAGGGCGTCGTCGGCTCCGGCGGCCCCGGGGCCGCCCGGGTTCGACATGAGGACGCCGATCCGCCGGGTGGGGTCTGTGGCCCGGTAGCGGGCGACGAAGATGCCGGTCTTCGGACCCTTCGGCTTCGACCAGTCCAGCGGCACCTCGACCGTCCCGCACTGGGCCCTCGGGCTGGGGTCGGGGTAGGGCGGTTCGGCCTTGGGGCAGGCACCCCAGCGGATCGGCGGGACGGAGGCGGTTGTGCCGGACGGTTCCTGGGCGGCCGCCATTCCTGGAGCGCCCAGGGCGGCGGCCACGGCGGACAGGGTCAGGAGTACGGAGATGCCCCGGCGTCTCGTGTGTGGGCTCGGTTCCACACGCATGCTCGTGTTCATGCGCGTCACTGTTTCGGCCCCGTATGACGGCGTCTCCATGGGCACATGGTGGGAACGTAACAAGGCGTTCGGAGCCTGCTTTCGAAGGCCGGTTGCACCAGTGCGGTCAAGCGTGAGGGGCTGTCGACGGCGGCGCCTCGCCGACTGTCGCGCGTACCGGTATAGTGGGGCGCACAACTTGTTGTTCAGGCACAGAGGCCCCGCCATCCCAGATGGCGGGGCCTCTGTTTTGTCTTCTGTCGGATCAGGCGATGCGGAGGTCGGGGCGGCCTTCGGCCGGGGGTGCTGCTCGGTATTCCGGTAGGTGGATGGTGGGCAGCTTGCCGCTCTTCATCTCTTCGAGGGCGTACGCGAAGGCGGCTTCCATGTCCGTCACGCTCTCGTATTTGGCGGCGAGTGGGTGGAGTCGGTAGCGGTTGCCCCCGCGGCCTTCGGCGCGGGAGCGCAGCACGAGGTTGAGCTCGAACAGCGGCTCCATCAGTGCGCTGACGGTGGGCGGCTTCACCTTGTACTCCACTGCCATCTCGCGCTGGCTCGGGAGTGCGCCGCCGTTCTCGCTCCGGAAGATCAGGTACTGAAGGAATTTCACCGGGGCGGCTCCGATGGGCAGCGCCCAGATGCGCTCAGCGACGAGCGGCGACATGACTGCAACGGCCATCGGTGCCTTCCTCCGTATCGAATCGGCTTGTCGTGGTAGCGAGCATCACCCTGTGCGCTTCCTTCTGACAGGCTCGGGCACTTCGCCATCCAGGTTAAGGTCCAGCGCTTCCTGGTGGTGAACCAGCTCCGGACCAATTCTGTGCGGAAACGCTGTCGGATCGTCATCGTGGTCGGCGGCGATCTGGGCGAGCACTTCGTGCTGGGCGGTGCTGTTGCCCTGGAACCAGAGGGTGACGTTGAGACGGATTCGCCCGTTTCCTGCTGGTTCGAGCCACTTGTATTCGCAGAGGGTTCGGACGGCGCGGTTCACGGTGGGGCGGGTGATCATCTTGGCGCCGGGCTTCTTGGCCGCGAGTCCGTTCAGGCCGTCGGTGATCTCTTGCTGGGTGTACTCCGCGATGCCGGTGCCGGGCCGCTGTCCGCCCGCTACGTACAGGAACACGCACAGCTGGCTCTTCGTGATGCCGTTGGCGATGAAGAGCTGGGGCAGCAGCTGTGTGAACCAGTTGCTGGCGAGGCTGTAGCCGGCGCCTCCGGCGAAGCTGTGGACGGATCGAGGGTCGTTCTCGTACTCGAAGGTGACGCCCTTGAGCTTGCGTTTCCCTGCCTTCGGCTGTGTTGTCTCCGGGGCAGTCGTGCCGAGTTGCTCACCCAACAGGTTCAGGATGTCGTCGAACACGGCGTTGCTCTCCGGCGAGGATGCGGGAGAGGGCACTGCTCGGGGCCGACGCGGCTGGCGCGACGGCGTTTCAGATGTCACTGGACCCTCCTTGTTGCTCAGGCGGTCCGAGGCTATCCCAAAAGTTCGGCTGAGCCTTACTTTTGACGGCTCGACACGCTTCGAGTCTGAGAGGGCGACGCGCTCGCTTCAAAAGTTTGCCTGAGCCGAACTTTCAGTGCAAGAAGGCGGCGGAAGTTAGCCTGAGCCTAACTTCCGGTTTCGTTCTGCAGCACATTTTGATCGAATCGGTGTCATGGGCCGGGGTGTTCGTCCGGAACCGGCACTCCCCTGACCTGCGGTTTCCCCGACGCGTGCGGCCCATTCGAAAAGTTAGGCTGAGCCTTACTTTTGCGGCAAAATGTGCTGGCCAGGTTAACATTTCGACCTGCCAAATGTGTCGGCCAGAGCATGATCAACATTGCATATGTGCAGGTCAGAGCGTTTTGGGGGCTCGGCGCCTCTTATAAAAGAAGACTCGCACCCGACGTACGGGTCTGCGCGGAGCGGGGTGTGTGCCTGTGTCCGCGATGAATCGCCGGCGTTGGCACGGGCCTCAGCCAGGGTTCCTGAGCGGACGTCACAAGCTGAGCCATCTACTCGCCCGACTGAACCTCAGCCGACGAAAGCCAGCCCCGACGATGGCTTCACGGACTCTGCGGCAGGAGTGCCCACCCGAGCCACCCACTCGGACCAGCCACTGCGCCGCTTTTGACCGCCCGCGGGTCCACGAACCCGGCGGGCCGCGATGATTCGGCCGTTGAGTCCGGGCGGATGCGGCTGCCCCGATGGACAAGATGCCCTGCGGCACATCCAGTTGCTGTCTTTGCAGGTCTGCGCGAAAGCTGAGCGGCATTGTTGGCGACGCAGGTAGGTACGAAAGGTGCCGCATTATAGCTTAGGTTGGTTGATAGTGGGCCACTCCCCCACAACGAAAAAGACGACACAGCTAACGCGTCGCGTGCTCAATTGATCTATGGCGTTAGTAGAGTGACGGACTATGACGACACCCGACACCAGGGGCGACCGAGAGAAGGTCGTCTCGAAGCTTCCCTCCTGGCTTCGCCAGGAACTCAAGGTCCGCGCCGTTCAGCACGGCATCGACATGCAGGACGCTGTCGAAGCCGGCATCACTGCATGGCGCGGTCTCGGATCCAACCTCTCCCCCATCGACACTTCTGGCGCGGAGTCGTTCGCAACGTTCCTGCCCTCTCCCCTGTGGGCCGGATTCCGCTCGGACTGCAAGCGCCGCGGGGTCTCCTTGATCCAGGGTCTGGCCCAGTCCGTGCGGGTCTGGCTGGACAGCCATCCCGCACCTGTGGTGAAGCGCCCCGACATCGTCCGACGCGTCGTCATCTGCAATCAGAAAGGCGGCGTCGGCAAGACCGCCGTCACGGCCGGAACCGGTGAGGCACTCGCGGAGGACTCCACCGCCCTGGTGCCGGTTCGTGTCTCCAAGCACTTTGCCGCACTCCTCGAAGAGGACGAGGAGGCTGCCACCGACCCGCTCGCTCTGGAAGACCTGCCCGGGCTCGGGCAGCGTGTTCTGCTTGTCGACTTCGACCCCCAGGGACACCTCACCAAGCAGCTGGGCCACGCTCCCCTGGCGATGGACGGGGACTCTCTCACCAATCACATGGCTGGTGACGGCAAGGGCTCACTGAGCGATCTCATCGTGCCGATCGAGGAAGACCGGTTCGGTGGGCGACTGCATCTTCTGCCTGCCTGCACCGATGCGTTTCTCCTCGATGTACGACTGGCCTCCGTCCGTGCACGGGAGTCGGCCCTCGAACGAGCCCTCGCCGCGGTCGAGCCCGACTACGACGTCATCCTGATCGACTGCCCTCCGAGCCTCGGGCTGAGCATGGACGCCGCCACCTACTACGGGCGCCGCCGCCCGCAGGAAGTGCCGGGCAACTCCGGTGTTCTCATCGTGGTCCAGGCCGAGGACAGCAGTGCCGACGCCTACGAACTGCTCACGTCACAGATCGAGGACATGCGCAATGACCTTGCTCTCGACGTCGACTACCTCGGCCTCGTCGTCAATCACTACGACGCCCGGCGCGGTTACATCGCCACCTCCTCGCTCCAGTCCTGGATGGCCATAAAGGATCCGCGAGTCGTGGGCGTCATCGGAGACCTCAAGGAACAGAAGGAAGCCGTCCGTGCCAAGCGGCCCCTTCTTGCCTATGCACCCCGATGCGAACAGTCCGTTGCGCTTCGCGCCCTCGCTCGGGAGATCAGCAAGTGAGTAAGGCCAAGAACCTCGGGGCCGGTTCCTCCTTCGCCCAGGCCCGCCCCATCAGCGCCCGGCGGGCCGCGATCGGTGCCGCTACGGGTGTGCCGACGGCCGGCGTTCCCGATCCGACCGAGCTCGCTCTGAACCTCATCAGCCAGAACCCCGACAACCCTCGCGAGGAACTGCGGGATCTGGACGGGCTGGCAGAAAGCATTGCGGAGATCGGCCTTGTCAACGCTGTGACGGTGGCTTCGATCGAGGCCTATCTGGAGGAGCGTCCGCACCGTGCGGCGGACCTCGACGAGGGTGCCCGGTACATCGTCGTCGACGGCCATCGGCGTCTGGCCGCGGCACGTCTCGCGGGTGCTGCAAAGATTCGGGTCAGCGTCGACAACGCACTTGTCTCCACCGACGAGGCGCTGCTTGAGGCGGCCTTCGTCGCCAACGTCCACCGTGACGACATGAACCCGCTGGAGCAGGCACAGGCGCTTCGTACGCTCGTCGACTTCTACGGTTCTCAGACCAAGGCCGCCAAGAGACTCGGTATCGCCCAGTCGACCATCTCCTCGAAGCTTTCCGTTCTCGACCTCGATCCTCAGCTGCAGGCGGACCTGGTGGAGGGGCGCCGCAAGATCGAGCACGTACGGAATCTTTCCAAGCTGCCGCCCGATGAACAGCGCCAGCAGGCAGATGCACGGGCTGCCGCAGGTGTTCAGCGACGCTCGGCGGTACGCGAGCTATCACGCCGTGATAGCTCGGAGAGCGGGGCTGCGGATGAGCCGAGGGGCGGGGCCGATACGTCAGGTGGTCTTGTCGTTCCGGGCAGCTCCGGGGGACAGGGGACGGCAGTATCACGGCGTGATAATCCCGGGGAGGCTCCGGCAGGGCTATCACGGCGTGATAATCCGGGTGAGAGCCAAGCCGATCTATCACGGCGTGATAGCCCGAGCGAGGAGCAGGCGGGCCTATCACGGCGTGATAATCCGGGAGCTCGGGAACCCGATCTATCACGGCGTGATAGGCCCGATGCTCCGGAAGAGGTGTCGGCGACACACGATGAAGTACCCGGGCAGCGGTCGGAGCACGCCGGACGCCAGGTCGCTCCGGCTCAGCTGGCCCCGGGGGAGTCAGGCATCGTCGCGCTCGGCAAGGTTACGAAGATGCCCTGGCACGACGGTCATCAGGTTGCCGATCTTGTTCTGCGCAAGATGGACGAGGACCAGCGGAAGATCCTTGTCGACAGGATTCTTGCTGAGGGCTCCAACTCGGTTCGATGAGTGGTCCGGTGGGGAGGGGGCCGAGGTGCTGGGGTACTGACTCCGGCTCCTGGCCCGCCTCCCGCCACGGTCAGGGCCCGCTCACTGGGATGGCCTGCTGTGGGCCGGCCTGTAGTGGCGGGCCGGCTGAGGAACTGTCCGGCAGGGCAGGTGTGTTGGTTGCTGGTGCGACAGAACTCCGCTTGTCCGGCCTGCAGTTTGATGACCTCCGGCAGGCGCGACTGGCTGGTATGTGCTGGTGGGAGCAGTTGTGAGGGGAAGACGCTTGAGCCTCGACAGGGGCGGGTTCGGAGCGGCTCGGGTGGTGGGGGAGCGGCCTCAGCGACTGGACGTCAGCGACTGAATGAACGCTGAGTCGCTTCGTCCTGTGAGGGAAAGTCGCAGGTCAGAGGGGTGTGTTGGGGGGAACAGCGACTGAAGCGACTCAAGTTTCAGGTATATGGAGACATTCGTGCGTGTGCGTGTGAGCGCGTGTGTGCGTCATATATAGCGACCTTGAGTCGCTTCAGTCGCTGTTCTGCGTCGGATACGCCTCTGACCTGCGGTTCTGTGTGCCTGCCGGCGAGCGACTGAGCGACCGTCGGTCTCTGGGCCCTCCGTCGTGCGTTTGCTGGGCATCTTGCAGATGCGTACACCTGTTCTGTCCCATGTGCCTCTCCTCTCCCTCAGATTTCGCTAATCTGATTTTGGGAGTTGAGTCGCTTCAGTCGCTGATGGGGGAAGTGAATGGCAGCTGAGCTGCAGGTTTCGCGCAGCGACCAACGGCAGTTCGCAAGATCTGCATCGGTCGCTTCGCAGCCTCTGACAACTGCCTCGTGGTGTGCGCGCCAGGGGTGGCCGGTTCATCCTCTTGCTCCGGGCCGTAAAACGCCTGTGGGCAACTGTGAGGTGTGCCGCGTTCAAGGTCATGCCCGAGGGGGGTGCGACTGTATTCGTGAGGGGCGCTGGTGTCATGGGTTTCATGCGGCGACGCTCGATTTCGACCGGATCCAGCAGTGGTGGGGATCCCGGCCCGATCTCGGGGTGGGAGTCGCCACCGGCCCTGCCGGCCTCGTGGTCATCGATATCGATGCGCATGCGTGTGAGCTCCCCGACCGTGACCGGCTGCTGCCGGGCGTCGGGATCTCCGCAGGCATCGACCTGACCGGACTGGCCAACGGCTTCCACACACTGGGCGTGCTGGCCGCCCTGCGTGGCGTTGCCAGCCCGGCGGACGACGAGTCGACGCTGCGTGTCCGTACCCCGTCCGGGGGGCTCCACGTGTGGTACCGCAACGACAGCGGCCACCGGTGGCAGTGCTCCTCCGGGTCGGGCGGCGGCCGCGCGCTCGCCTGGCAGGTCGACGTCCGGGCGCACGGCGGGTACATCGTGGCGCCCGGGACCATGACCGCTGCGGGGGTCTACCGGCCCGTGGGGCCCGCACGCGTACCGGCCGCGCTTCCCGCCTGGCTCGCCAGGGAACTGGAGCGCACCGGGCATCTGCCGTCCGCCTCCGTGCCGGGAACCCGGCCGGTGCCGCCCCGTGCCCGGCAGGCGGTTCTCGCGGCCGGTGGCGGCCGCGGTGCGGGGGAGCGGGTACTGACCGGAGTTCTCGCCGAGATCGCCGCGTGTGCGGTGGTACCCGAAGGCGCCGCTTTCTCCGAGAAGTTGAACCGGGCCGCGTACACCGCAGGAGGTCTGGTCGCGGCGGGACATCTCACCGAGGACGAGGCGACGCGGGTGTTACAGGATGCGGCCGAGCGGGCCCGTCCGGGGCAGCAGCGGCGCTGTCTGGCGATCATCCGGGGTGGTCTGAGCGCAGGTCTGTCCCGCCCGCTGTCCCTCGGGGGGCGGGCGTGAGTGTGGACGAGGAAAGAGCCCTGTCTGCCTTCGACGTCCAGGCGGTGGCCGCGCAGATCCTTGCGCAGCCGGTTCCGGCGCCCCGGCAGAGCGATGAGTCCGCGCGGTATCAGGCTGCCGCCGTGCAGGGGAACGGCGAGGCGACGGCGGACGGGTTGCTGCCCGACACGTTGACCGACCGAGGGAACGCCAAGCTGTTCGTCAAGCTCTACTGCAACGACTACCGGCACGTGCCCGGGATCGGCTGGTACCGGTGGGACGGTACCCGGTGGCAGATCGACGAGGACGATACGGTGATGTGGTCGGCGGGTGATCTGGCGGAGTCGATTGCCACCACGGATCCGCGGGGCGTCTACACACCGACCGCGTTGCAGCAGCACCGCCGCCGCACGCTGAGCACCAGCGGGATGAACGCGATGCTGACCCAGGCGAAGTCCGCCCCGGGGATGGTGCTCAACGCGGCGCGGCTGGACGCGGATCCGTACGCGCTGTGCACGCCCGCGGGCGTCGTCGATCTGCGTTCGGGGCGCATTCGTCCTGCCGAGCCCACGAAGGACTTCCATTCCCGGTCGACCTCGGCCGCGCCGGAGCCGATGCCGACACCGCGCTGGAACCGGTTCCTGACCGACACCTTCGGCGAGGGGCCGGACGGTGCGGAGATGATCGACTTTCTCCAGCTGCTGCTCGGCTACTCGGTCACCGGGGATGTCGGCGCCCAGGTCATGCCGTTCCTGTTCGGCTCCGGGAAGAACGGCAAGTCCGTACTGCTGGACGTCTTGATGAAGTTGCTCGGGGACTACGCGGACGCGGCGCCTCCCGGGTTCTTGATGTCGCGTCCGTACGAGGGGCATCCCACCGATCTGGCGGAGTTGCACGGCAGGCGCGTGATCGTGTGCAGCGAGGTCAAGCCGGGGGACCGCTTCGACGAGGCCCGGGTCAAGTTGTTGACCGGTGGCGACCGGATCAAGGCGCGCCGGATGCGGCAGGACTTCTTCAGCTTCGAGCCGACGCACAAGATGTGGCTGCTCGGCAATCACCGGCCCGAGGTCGGTACGGGCGGCTTCGCGTTCTGGCGGCGTATGCGGCTGATCCCGTTCGAGCGGGTGGTCTCCGACGATCGCAAGATCGACAACCTGGCGGACATCCTCGTCACCCAGGAAGGTCCCGGCATCCTCAACTGGCTCATCGAGGGCGCCCGTCGCTATCTGGGGGGCGACAAGGACCTGACGGGCCCCGAGCGGGTCCGCATCGCGACAACGGCATACGCCGAGACCGAGGACCACACCGGGCGCTTCGTCCACGAGACCTGTCGGCTCGAAGCCGATTTGCGCGCGGAGCAATCCCAGCTCTACGCGGCCTACAGGAGCTGGTGCCAGAATGAGGGGGCGCCGGCGATATCGTCCCGGGCTTTCGCGGCACGTGTTCGCGAGGTGGTGGGACTGGCGTCACCGAAGGAAATGATCCTTTCCAACCAGCGCAAGTACTACCCGGGCATCGGCCTGCTCGCGGACGAGGAGACAGTATGAGTGCCCTCATCGCAGAGGACGAGATCGTCGACGAGATGGATCTCGTCTGGCTTGAGGACATCAGTCGGCTCGACTATGTCCGTCAGAGCCTGGACCGGTTGCCGACCCGGCGGGGGAGACCCGCGTACCACCGTGACGGCCGGATGGTCGGGTATGCCCTGCTGGGTCCGAAGGCCAAGCCGTCCCGTTCCTCGGGTACGTTCCGGCGGCGGGTGTTCTGGCTGCTTCCGCACGACCGGGACACCGAGCCAGACGGGCTGTATGCGAGGGGGGCGCCGGCGGAGGCCGTGGATGTGCGGACGCTGGCGCCGGGCAGCAAGGGGCACAAGACCGAGCGCTCGGAGGGCGGTCCGATGTCGTCCACGATGCGGGAGCTTCAGCCGTAGTCTCATCCTCGACTTCAGCTTCAGCCTCGGCTCTACGGTTCCTGGGCCGGTGTCGGGCGCAGTGCGTGAGGGGCGCCGGCCGGTTTCCTCGGCGGATGGATCAAAAACAGTCCGTCCGGTATATTTTCACGGGAATGGACCATGGCCAGGGGAGGCGTCGCGGTGCAGGGGGAACAGCTGGTGCGGGCACAGGTCGTGGTGGTCGGTGGGGGACCGGTGGGCATGCTCATCGCCGCCGAGCTCGCCGGGTACGGAGTCGACACCGTGCTCCTGGAGCCCAGGGCCGAGGTGTCCGAGCAGCCCAAGGCGACCACGCTGCACGCCCGGGCGGTGCAGACGCTGGCTCGGCGCGGCCACCTGCCGGGGCAGGGGTATCCGTACACCGGTGGCGCGGCAGAGAGTGCCTTCCACTTCGCGGGGCTGCCGGGACTGGTCATCACGGCTCCCGCGCGCGAGCCCGAGCCGATCCTCAAGTGCCCCCAGGCGGAGTTGGAGCGGCACTTCGAGGAACGGGCGCTGGCGGCCGGGGCGCGGATCCTGCGCGAGCACCGGGTGACCGAGCTCGTCCAGGAGGACGCCGTGGTGCGGGTCACGGCCGATGGGCCGCAGGGGAGCGTGGTCTGTCTCGCCGGGTACGTGGTGGGGGCCGACGGCGCCCGCAGCACGGTCCGGGGCCGGGCGGGCATCGCCTCCGACACCCACCCGGCGACGGTGTCCGCGCTCATGGGAACCGTCACGCTCGCGCAGCCGGACGATCTCACCAAGGGCTGGCACCAGACCCCGCGTGGCTGGATCGTGGCCAAGCGCGACGAGGAGGGCAGGACACACATCCGGACGCTGAACTGCACCGGCGCCCACGCGGACCGGCAACTGCCGCCCACTCTGGAGGAGTTGCGGCAGGAGGTGTCCTGGATCGCCGGCCGGGACATCGCGATGGACGAGCCGCGCTGGCTCAGCAGGTTCAGCGACTTCGCGCGGCTGGCCCAGAACTACCGCAAGGGGCGGGTCTTCCTGGTGGGCGACGCGGCGCATGTGCACTTCCCGATCGGCGGCCAGGGCCTCAGCGCCGGTGTGCTGGACGCCCTCAACCTGGGCTGGAAGCTGGCGCTGGCGGTGCACGGATCGGCGGGTGCGGGGCTGCTGGACACCTATGAGCTGGAGCGCCGCCCGGTGGCCCGGCAGGTCATCGACCAGACGCAGGCGCAGCTGGCGCTGATGCGGCCCGGTCCCGAACTCGACGCGCTGCGGCGGGTGTTCACCGGAATCCTGTCGGCGGACCGTGCGCACGGGCATCTCGGCGGTCTGATCAGTGCCCAGGACACGGTGCTCCCGGACGACCGGGACGGCGGGGCCCGCGCTGGGGCGACGGGCACGTTCCTGCGCAATGTGGTGCTCAGCACGGCGGACGGGGAGACCGACGTGATCGGGCTGCTGCGCGAGGGCAGGCCGCTGCTGCTGCTCTTCGGCGAGGAGGGCGCCGCCCGGCGGGAGACGGGCGGGGAATGGGCGGGGATCCTGAATGTGGTGTGTGCCCGGCCCACCGCCGAGGTGCCGTACGACGCGCTGCTGGTGCGGCCCGACGGCTACATCGCCTGGGCGCCGGGCGGTCGTGATCTGAAGGAGGCGCTGTCGGCGTACTTCGCCGAGGGCGCCGTCGCTGCGGGGCACCGTTGACGGTGCCCCGCAGGAACGAGCGGTGCTCAGCCGGTCGCTTCGACCAGGTCTCGCATCTCGGCCGCCTTCAACGCCTCGTCGTAGACCGCGGCTCCCCGGCCCTCGGAAAGATCGAGCGAGGCGAGGATCGAGGGCACCACCGCACTGGGCAGCACGTGGCGCATCAGGGCGGAGACCCGGCCCACCAGGTCGCGGTACTCGCAGACGGCCTGCGACATGGACTGGATGCCGGCGAAGGAGCCCACGATGACGTCGGCCGTCTCGGACGGCGAGATGTGGGGCAGCAACTCGCCCTGGGCCTGCGCCTGTTGCAGCAGGTCGAGGCCGACCTCGACCCAACGCAGAAACGGGCCGCTGCGGTCGAGGTTCTGAGCCAGCTGGTCCATGGTCAGCCGCACGCCGGCCCGGACCATGGGGTCGGTCTGCAGCCGGTGGGCCTGGAGCATCACGACATCCACGATCTCCTGCACCTTGGAGACGCGGGGAGGGACGATGATGCGCTGGTCCTGCTCGGCGAGGACGCCCTGGGCCAGGTCTTCCTTGGAGTGGAAGTGAAAGTACAGGGCGCCCTTGGTGACTCCTGCCTCGGTGAGGATCTGGGAGATCGTGGCCGCTTGGTACCCGTGTTCCTCGAAGATCTTGGCCGCTGCCGAAAGGATCGTCTGACGGGTACGGATGGCTCGTAGCTGCTCAGCCACTCTGCCTCCTCCCTCCTCAGGGTGGTGAACGTCGGGTGGCCGGTAAAGAAACCGTCCAGTTCGTATCTTACAGGCCGCATCCTTGGCCTTACCGGGCGGAAGAATGTCGGGCAAGAGAGGCAAAACCAATGATTCTTGTCACCGGTGCCACGGGGACCATCGGGCGGGAAGTTGTCCGAAGGATCCCTGCTGACCTGGCAGTTCGCATCATGGCAAGGGATCCGGGACGGGTCACGGGAGCGGGTGAGGCGGTCGAGATCGTCCACGGAGATTTCTCGGATCCGGGATCACTGGTGGGTGTTCTGCGTGGTGTTCGCACCGTTTTTCTGGTGACCAACCCCGGCGGTGACGACGACGCGGGCTTCCTCCGGGCCGCCCGGTCGGCGGGGGTGCGGCACGTGGTGAAGCTGTCCGCCGCCGCGGTGGACGACAGCCGGGCCGAGGACCTGATCACCCGGTGGCAACGCCGTAACGAAGAGCTGTTGCGCGGATCCGGCATGGAGTGGACCTTGCTGCGTCCCCGCGCGTTCATGTCCAACGCGCTCTCCTGGGCGGGCTCCATCCGCTCGGACGACGTCGTACGGGCCCTGTACGGGGCGTCGTGCAACGCCTGCGTGGATCCGCGCGATGTGGCGGAGGTGGCGGTACGTGCCCTCACCGAGGACGGCCATGCGGGCCGGACGCACACCCTGACCGGGCCGGAGGCGCTCTCAGCGGTCGAGCAGACGGCCCAGCTCGCGGAACTGCTGCGCCGCCCGCTCCGGTTCGAGGAGCTGAGCCCTGAGCGGGCGCGTGCGGCGCTGGGCGCACGCTATCCGGCCGACATCGCCGATGCGCTGCTGGAGAGCGCGGAGCGCGGCCGTGAGGGCGCGAAGACGGCGGTGGACGGCACGGTCGCCACTCTGCTCGGCAGGCCGGCCGGGACCTTCCGCGGCTGGGCGGGCGATCATCTGGGTGCCTTCGGGAACGGGGACCGCTGAGGGTGCACGGATGAGGGCACATGGACGGCGGCCGCCCCGGTGGGCAGCCGCCGTCGGGCATGGCCAAGTCGCTGTTCGGCACGGATCAGACCCCGTGCGACCCAGCGGTCACCGTGGAGCTGAAGACCGGCGCACCGTCCTGATGAGCGGTCACCAGGACACTCCGGTGGCCCTCGGGGGAGGTGCCGGGCAGCACGGTCGCCTCGATCGTGCACGGAGAGTCCAGCTCGACGTACCGCTTGAATTCATTGGCGATGACGAGCGGGAGGTAGGACGACCGGCCGAGGGCCGCCGCCGTGGCCTGGCGGGCGGCTTCGACCAGCACCATGCCGGGCACATGGTCGACCGCGTGCTCGAAGAGCACGGGGTGGCGGGTGTCCACCCGCAGCTGCCAGTGGTTCTGCTCGTCGGTGGGGGAGAGCACCACGTCCATGGGGGACATGCGTCCGACGCTCTGCGGGGCTGCCGGACTGCTCAGCGGCAGCTGCTTCGGGTTGCCGTCGGCAATGCGCGCTCCGCGCACCCGGCGGTAGACCGCGGGCGCCATGCAGGAGAAGGAGCCGCCACCGGTCGCGACGATGTTCCCGTCATGGTGGAAGACCGCCTCGAAGCGCAGCCCCGACAGGTTCCGGCCCCGCCGGTTGATCTCCGTGCAGTGCACGTCGACGCTGAGGAAAGCCGGCTCGTACCCCATCAGCAGATACTGCGGACATACGGAGAGGGCGAGGTCCCAGACGAGGAACTGGTGGCCGAAGGGCACCCCGAACTCCGCGTGCCCCAGGAGTATGCCGATCTGGCGGACCGTCTCGCAGCCTATGAGCGGGTCGTGGTGGCCGTCCGCGACCGGGGTGAAGAAGCTGTGGCCGCGCGGCCAGTGGGCGGACACGACGAAGTGGGTGTCGTCGATGCGGTCCCAGCCGGTGAGCATGACCTCATCGACGGTGGTCCGGTGTACGAGTTCTTTGGGAACGGTCATAGTCAAAGTGGTGGGGTAGAAGCCGCCAGGCTTGATCGTGGACGCCTTGGCGCCCCTTGCCAATTCTCTGTCGAACGTTGCCCGTTCGACCTGAAACGTGCTCGCAGACATTGCTCCCCCTGGGCGGGTGCGAGAGGTGTGGTAAGGGCTGTTCCTTGGCCCGAAAATACAGACCAGCCGGTTTAATTTCTAGTGTTCTTGGCCCCTTCTAGCCCAAAAACAGCGGAGGGGTTCACTCCGATTCGCCTGTTTTGGAGGAACGGTCCTGGCCGGCGCGTTCTGGAGTCGGGGTTTGTGTAGTCCTTGGCTGTGTGGATCGGGATACATCGCGGTGTTCTGGCGCGCGGGCCGGGCCGCTTCGGCATTTCAGGGGAAGAGGCGGGATCCTTCAAAAACCGCATGTACGGTTTGTTATAGTTGCCGCCTGTCCTTTGGCAAGCACGGCAACTTCTGGCAATGACGGAGCAGTTGATGGCCAAACAGGAACGTGCGGTGCGTACGCGTGACACCCTGATCCGGTCCGCGGCCGAGGTCTTCGACCGTGATGGCATCTCGACGGCGTCGCTCACCGCGATCAGCTCGCGAGCGGGGGTGAGCAACGGGGCGCTGCACTTTCACTTCGCCAGCAAGGCCGCCCTGGTGGACGTCGTCGAGGAGGTGGCGCTGACCAGGTTGGTGGCCGTCACGAGCGGCACGTTGCCACTCGGGGCGAGCCATGTGCAGCTTCTCGTTGACGTTACCCACGCGCTCGCCGACGCGCTCCGCGTCGATGTGGTGCTGCGCGTCGGATTCGCGCTGAGCGGCGAGACGTCCCGCGTGCGCCGGGTCGACCTGCGGGAGCGCTGGCGCTGCTGGGTCGAGGAGACGCTGCAACGGGCCGAGGCCGAAGGTGAGCTGTGCCGGGAGGCCGAGATCAGGGACGTGGGCACCGCCGTGGTGGCCGCGACCGTGGGATTCGAGGTGCTCGGGGTGCGGGACTCAACGTGGCTCGCGGCGTCGACGGTGGCTCGGTTCTGGCGGCTGCTGCTGCCGTCTCTGGTGCCGGCGGTACGTCTCGCCGGAATCGAGGCCGGAGGAACCCGGAGTCCGTAGGTGTGGTTGACGGAGCCCCGGGTCCTTCGTGCGGTGCGAAGGACCGGGGCTTCCTGATGTTCGGCCGAGGCGGTCGGCTGTCTTGCCCGGGGCGGGCCGGGTGGGCTGCCGATCAAGGAAAAGGACCGCCGGTTGTCCTGGCGAGCCCTATCGGGTCCTCGGCGATGTATTGCGCGAAGGGTTGGCGGTGATCCTGTGCCGAGACATGTGGAACACCGTCAGTATTTCCGACGTATCCAACTGCGCCCGCCTTTTTGCTTCGTGGCCGGAAAGATGCCTTGCAGTGGATAGAAATGCGAGTGACATGAATGAGGGTGACGTGAATACGGGTGGCGTTGATTCGATTTGCGTTGACTCGGGTTGCTGAACTTTGTGTATGGCGGCCACGCGTGCGGTAAATGCGACGGCAGAGCTTTATGTGACTTGTGGTCGGCCCCGGAGTGACGGTTCTGTCCGCGGTTTTTCTGTCCCCTGTGCTTTTATGTTCTGTGTCTGTGCTTTGCCCTCTGTGGTGTATGACTTATGGCCTATCGCTTATGCCTTGCGGCCGGAACGGCGGTAGGCATGGGCTGCGTACGCGCCGAAGATCAGCAGCCAGACGACCAGCACCACGATGCCCGTCATGCTCGGCGCCTCGCCGTCCGTCGTGTTCCAGCCCAGCTCGCCGAAGCGGTAACCCGGCGTCCACTTGGCCACCGAAGCCATCCAGCCCGGGAACTCGGTGATGGGGAACCACAGCCCACCGACCAGCGCGAGCGCCAGGTTGCAGACGATGTTTGTGACGTTCGTGGTCTGGGACGAGAGCTGGTAGCCGTTGGCGATCCCGAGCATGGTGAACGGCAGCGAGCCGATCCACAGCAGCAGCGTCAGTACGACCCACTGCCAGGCATCCAGCCGCACACCATTGACGATCATGGCCGTGAGCAGGACGATCACGATCGCCGGCAGCACCATCAGCGAGCCGGTCACCGCACGCCCGAGGACCACCTGCGCCGGAGACAGTGGTGTGATCCGCAGCTGCCGCAGCCACCCCACGGCCTTGTCCTCGGCGACCGCCGTGCCCGAGCTGAGTCCGGCGCTCAGCGCACCGTACGCCGCCAGCCCCACCATCGCGGTGACGGCCCAGTCGTCCGTTCCGCCGGAGCCGCCGCCGACATTGGTGAACATGATGTACATGAGCACCGGCGTGCCGATGCCGAAGACGACGAAGCCGGTGTCACGGAAGGTACGACGCAGCTCAAGGTTCACGTAGTTGGAAACGAGGGCGACCGAACTGGCCATCACGCGCCTGCCTTCGGGGTCTGGACAGCGGAATCGGACGAGGCGGAGGGAACGAGCGGGCGGTCCGTGTCACGGCCCGAGTGGTGCGCAGTCAGGGCCAGGAACGCGTCCTCCAGGCCCGCCGGGGCGACTTCGAGACCTCGCGGCGACAGCACGCCCGGAAGGGCGCCGACCGTCGCGTCCGAGTCCGACGTGCGCAGCCGCACCCGGCCGTCCACGACCTCGACCGACAGCACGCCCGGCAGCGAGGCCAGGCCGTCCGGCAGCGGCCCGTCGGGCACGGTGAAGGAGACCATGCTGGACCCCACCGTGTGCTTGATGTCCGCGCCGCTTCCGTCGGCCACCAGCTGCCCGCGGTCGATGACGACGATCCGGTCGGCGTTCTGGTCCGCCTCCTCCAGGTAGTGCGTGGAGAACAGCACCGTCTTGCCCCGGTCGGTGAACGCACGCATCGACTGCCAGAACAGCCGACGGGCCTCCACGTCGAGCGCGGCCGTCGGCTCGTCCAGCACCAGCAGATCGGGGTCACCGGCAAGCGCGACCGCGAAGCCGACCCGCTGGGCCTGACCTCCGGAGAGCTTGTCCGCGCGCCGTCCGGCCAGCCCGGTGAGGCCCGCCAGCTCCAGCGCCTGGTCCACCGGCATCGGATCGGGATACGTCCGGGTCACGAAGGACACCAGCTCACGCACCGTCACCCGGGAAGCCGGCTTGGAATCCTGCAGCATCGCGCCGACCCGTCCGTCGCTCACCGCATGGCTCGGGGGCTTCCCGAAGAGTTCCACCGTGCCGGAGGTCGGGTCGTCCAGCCCCAGCAGCAGACCGATGGCCGTCGATTTGCCCGCGCCGTTGCGACCGAGCAGGGCGACTCTCTCGCCCGGTCCGATGGTGAGATCGAGTCCGTCGACGGCGCGCACTGCACCGAACTCCTTGACAGCTCCGGTGAATTCAACCACCGGTATCGCCCCGTGTGTTGTTGTCATGATCGGAACTCTAATGAGGCGGCCGGGTATTCGGTAGACAGGGATGTAGGGATTTCAATCGTGCAGAACGCATCCTGTACCGCACGTTGTTACGGTGATCCGCGACTTCTTGAGGGGGATGGATCACCGTGCCCCGATTCACCGTTCGGTAGTTGGTGGTCGGTAGTCGGTGATTCCGTACAGCAGGAATGGTGCCGGTGGGGTGATGGCCGGAAACGACGTGCCGTGGTGGTGCGTGCCGGGTGGTGGCTTCGGCTACGCACGGCGGGGGGATTCCGGGGCGGGCCGGTTGCTGCCGACCGGTTGCGGTTGGTCGGTCGCTGCTGACCGGTTGTTGTTGGCCGGCGGTTGCTGTCGGCCGGTCGCTACTGCGCGGTCGCCGTGTGCGCGCTCTTCTTGCGGGCGCGGTACGCGGCCGCCTTGATCTTGTTCCCGCAGGATTCCATGCCGCACCACTGCCGCCGCATCCCGCGGGAGCGGTCGATGTAGATGCGGGTGCACTCGGGGTTGCCGCACTCCTTGAGCAGGGGTACGTCCGGCCCGCTCAGGAGCTCGACCGCTTGGCGCGCCACGGTGGACAGGGCCTCGTCCGGCGTCGCTTCCGTCCAGCGCCCCGAGGCGGTGAGCTGCGGTGCGGCGGGCGGTTTGCGCGCCGCACCGTTCAGCACGCCCAGGGCGTCGTCGGCGTACTCCTCACCGAGGCGGCGGGCCGTGACCAGTTGGTAGACGGCCTCCCGTACGGCGATCGCGCGGTCGACGTCGGCCCCGCCGCCGGGGGAGACCGCGTCGACGATGCCCGATTCCAGGTACCACGCCCTCAGCCGCTCCGGCGTGACGAGCATTTCGAACCGCACCGAGCGCCGTGCCCGGAGTGTCGCGGCGAAGTCGAGCGCCGGATTTCCGCATACGAAGACATGTTCCAGGTTCACATCACCATTCTGGCAGGTGACGATCGGGCGGGCAAGGCTCGTCACCGTGCGCGCGGCCGGGGCTCAGCCGGATCTCGTGGCCCTGCCAGCGTCTGCGCAGCCAGCGGTCGTGGCTGGCCAGGACGATCGCGCCGGGCCCGGTTCCCAGGGCGGCCTCCAGCTCGTCGCACAGCCGAGGGGACAAGTGGTTCGTCGGCTCGTCGAGCAGCAGCAGCTCCGGCGGACGCGCCACCAGGAGCGCCAGCGCGAGCCGGCGGCGCTGACCGACCGACAGCTGACCGACCGGCTTGTCCAGGTCCGCCTCGTGCAGCAGCCCCAGCGAGCGCAGCGGGACCTCTTCCGCCCGTTCGGCGCCGAGCGAGCGCTCATAGGTCTCCCGGCCGGTCCGGTCGGGGCGGGAGAACACGGTGTCCTGGGCCAGCAGGCCCACTGTCAGCCCCGGTCGTCTTCTCACGTCGCCCTCGGCCGCGAGGCGCCCGGCGAGCACGGACAACAGCGTCGACTTTCCCGTGCCGTTGCCGCCCGTGACGAGGAGCCGCTCGGTCGCCGGTACGTCCAGCCGTGCGACGTCGAGCCTGCCCGGCACCCGTACATCGCGCAGCGAAACGAGGGAGGCGAGGGAGCCGGAGGGGCCAGAAGAGCCGGGGGAGGCAAGGGATCCGGAGGGGCCAGAAGAGCCGGGAGAGTCGGAGGAGTCAGGAGAGCCGAGGGAGTCGGAGGAGTCAGGAGAGCCGGGGGAGACGAGGGAATCGACCGCCGGGGTCTCGGTGGGTGCGGTGGCCGTCAGCGCGGTGCCGTGGAATCGCAGCGGCTGCGGCGGCTCACCGGTCTGCCTGCGCTCCAGCCCGTCCAGTCGGCGCGTGGCATTGCGCACCCGTCGCGAGATCTGGCTCTGCACCCGCCCGGCACGATGGCCGTAGCCCATCTTCTCGTTGTCGCGCCGCTCCCGGTCCGGCGCCACGAGGTGTGCGGTGACCCCGGCCGAGTGGCGCAGCGCCGACAGCTCCTCCTGCTCCTCGGCGTACCGCCGCTCCCAGCGCTCCCGCTCGGCGCGCTTCTCGTCCAGGTAGGCGCTGTAGTTGCCGCCGTAGCGGACCGGGCCGTCCATGGCCGGGTCGAGGTCGACCAGATCCGTGCAGACGGCGTCGAGGAAGGCCCGGTCGTGGCTGGCCACCACGACGACCCCGGGCAGACCGCGCACCTGCTCCTCCAGGAAGGCGGCGGCGCCGTCGTCGAGATGGTTGGTCGGCTCGTCCAGCAGCAGCGCCGAAGGGCGCCGGACCAGCAGCGCGGCCAGCGCCAGCCGGCCGCGCTGCCCGCCGGAGAGGGAGCCGAGCGTCCGGTCGTGCCGGAACGCGCCCAGGCCGAGCCCGTCGAGCACCATCGCGGACCGCCGGTCGGCGTCCCAGGCCTCCCGGTCCTGGGCCTGTTCGAGTTGTCGGCCGTACGCGTCGAGCAGCTCGGCGCAGTCGGGGGAGTCCTGCGGAACGTGGGCGAGCCGCTCGGTGAGACGTTCGAGCTCGGCCAGGTCGTCGCGGGCCTCGCGCAGCGCCTCGTCCAGCACGTCGGCGATCGTCGACGCGTCGTCGAACGGCAACTCCTGGTGCAGAAAGCCCAGGTCGGCAGGGCGGGTGACGCTCCCGGCATCGGGTTCGTCCACTCCGGCGAGCAGCCGCAGCAACGTCGACTTGCCGACGCCGTTCTCCCCGATCAGCCCGATGCGGTGGCCGGGGGAGGCGGTGAGGGAGACGCCGTCGAGAACCCGCCTGGCTCCCAGGGTGCGGACGACGTCGTGGGCGAGCAGGGACGGTCGAGACATGGTGGTCCACCTGATGTGAGCAGTGCTGTGGCCCGCCGGGTGGTGTTCCACCTCGGGCGCGGGCCCGGTCGGCACATCAGCGGCTCACATCTCGGGCGTTCCCGTCGTCCGCGTCCCTGTTTCGTGTGTTCCCGCCTCCTGAGTCCCTGTTCCGCGCGTTCCTGTCTCCGGCGCTCCGGTCTCCGTCAGCCTGCCGTCGGCCAGCCGCAGCCACCGGTTCACGCCGATCCGGGCGAGGAATCGCTCGTCGTGGCTGACCACCACGAACGCTCCCCGGTACGAGCCCAGCGCGCTCTCCAACTGGCCCGCGCTCACCAGGTCCAGGTTGTTCGTCGGCTCGTCCAGGAGCAGCAGCTGCGGAGCCGGTTCGGCGCACAGCACGCAGGCCAGCGTGGCGCGCAGCCGCTCGCCGCCGGACAGCACCCCGACCGGGAGATGGGCCCGGGGGCCCCGGAAGAGGAAGCGGGCGAGCAGATTCATCCGTTCCGCCTCTGTCCGGTGCGGTGCGGACGCGGTGAAGTTCTCTGCGACCGTACGGTCGAGATCCAGCAGGTCCAGCCGCTGCGAGAGGTAGGCGATCCGGCCGTCGGCCCGCTTGATCTGCCCGCCGTCCAGCTCCAGTTCGCCGTTGAGCAGCCGCAGCAGCGTGGTTTTCCCGGAGCCGTTGGAACCGGTCAGCGCGATGCGCTCGGGGCCCCGGACGGACAGGTCGACACCTGCTTCGGTGAACAGGTCCCGGCCGCCGTGGCGTACCTGCATCCGCTCGCCGAGCACGAGTGTGCGCCCGGCCGGCACAACGGTGTCCGGCAGGTCCAGCGTGATGCGCTGCTCGTCGCGCAGGGCGCGCCCCGCCTCGTCCAGCCTGGCCTTGGCGTCGGAGACCCGGGACGAGTGCAACTGGCCGGACCGGCCCGCGGACTCCTGGGCGCCGCGCTTCATGTTGCCGGCGAAGATGCGTGGCAGGCCCGCGCTCTTGAGGTTGCGGGCGGCGTTGCTCGCGCGGCGCTCGGCGCGTTCGCGGGCCTGCTGCATCTCCCGCTTCTCCCGCTTCAGCTCTTGTTCGGCGTTGCGGATGTTCTTCTCGGCGACCTCCTGCTCGGCCCGCACCGCCTCTTCGTACTCGCTGAAGTTGCCGCCGTAGAAGCGGAGTTCGCCGTGTTCGAGTTCGGCGGTGCGCTCCATCCGGTCGAGCAGCGCCCGGTCGTGGCTGACCAGCAGGAGGCAGCCGTTCCAGTCCTCCAGTACGTCGTAGAGCCGGTGGCGGGCGTCGAGATCGAGGTTGTTGGTCGGCTCGTCGAGCAGCAGTACGTCGGGCCGCTTCAGCAGCTGGGCCGCGAGGCCGAGCGAGACGACCTGGCCGCCGCTGAGTGTGTTCAGGCTTCGGTCGAGGGCGAGGCCGGTGAGGCCGAGCCGGTCCAGCTGGGCCCGGGTGCGTTCCTCGATGTCCCAGTCGTCGCCGATGACCGTGAAGTGTTCCTCGCTCACGTCCCCGGACTCCACGGCGTCCAGGGCCCGGATCACCGCGGCGATGCCCAGGACCTCGGCCACCGTGAGATCACCGGTGAGGGGAAGGGTCTGCGGGAGATGGCCGAGCGTGCCGCCCACGGACACGGAGCCGGCGCCGGGCCGCAGCTCGCCGGCGATCAGCTTGAGCAGGGTGCTCTTGCCGGAGCCGTTGGGCGCGACCAGGCCCGTCCGGCCGTTGCCCAGGGCGAAGGACAGGTCGTCGAAGACCGGGGTGTCGTCGGGCCAGGCGAAGGAGAGGTTCGAGCAGATGATGGCGGCGTCGGACATGGAGATACCTCGAATGAGATACGGGCAGACGCAGAATGCTGCCCAGAACATGGAAGAAGGGGACGACTGAACGGCCACGGCGGCGATGCTCCTGGGCATCGGCCGGTGGCCTGACAGGTCGGGGTCTCACCCCGAGATGTCGTCGTCACCCACCATGTCTGGTCTCCTCGATACGCGATCAACGCTTTTGCGAGCTTAACAGCAGCCCCCCGGCGCCCCCTCGCGGTTTTCCTGTCGAGCGGAGGGGATCGTGCGAGGGGGCCCGGGTCGGGTCTGGGACAGGTCTGTGGCGGGCCGGGGGCGGTGGCGGGCTCGGGACAGATGCGGGACGGGCGCGGGGGTTACAGGCCGAGGTCGGCAGCCAGGCAGGAGAAGGACATCCAGGAACCCTCCGGGTCGTACGCGTCCCTCGCGGACTCGTTCGGCGAGGCGGGCCGCACTTCGATCATGTCCTGGTAGGGCACCCGCTCGGGCAGCTTCCCGAACCGCTCGTGCCGGGCCGCTGCCGCGCTGTCCACCGTGATCTCGGTGTTCACGGTGTTCGCGGTGTTCGCGGCGCCAGCCGTCTTTGCGGTGCTGGTGGTGCTGGTGGTGCTGGTGTTCATGGCCGGACTCCGCTCGATCGGTTGCGGATCGCGCCGTAGCGCCGGGCTGATATCAGGGTCACACCAGGTTCGTCACCTGTCAAGCCGGTGACGATTCTGGGTGGTGCGGTCAGAAGCGGTCCACATCCATGACCGCCCGGGCGAAGTCGGCGGGTGCTTCCTGCGGCAGGTTGTGGCCGATGCCCTTGAGGGTGCGGTGGTCGTAGGCGCCGGCGAATCTGTCGCGGTACGAGGCGTCCCCGTCCGGTGCGGTGAAGGGGTCGCGCTCGGCGTCGAGGGTGATGGCCGGAACCTCGATCACCGGCCGCGCGGCGAGCTGCTTCTCGAAGCGGTCGTAGCGGCGCTCCCCGTCGGCGAGGCTCAGCCGCCAGCGGTAGTTGTGGATCACGATGTCGGCGTAGTCGGGATTCTCGAAGGACGCGGCCGTGCGCTCGAAGGTGGCGTCGTCGAAGTCCCAGGTCGGGGAGACGGTGTCCCATACGAGCCGGTTCAGGTCGCGCCGCTTCATGGGGTCCGCCATGGCCTTTCGGCCCCGCTCCGTGGCGAAGTAGTACTGGTACCACCAGGCGTGTTCGGCCGAGGGTGGCAGCGGCTCCAGGTTCATCGCGAGGTTCGTCACGAGGTAGCCGCCCACCGACACCAGGGCCTTGCAGCGTTCCGGCCGGAGCGCCGCGACGATGTCGGCGGTCCTCGCTCCCCAGTCGAAGCCCGCGAGCACCGCCTTCTCGATTTTGAGGGCGTCCATCAGGGCGATGACGTCGAGCGCGACCGCCGACTGCTGGGCGTTGCGGAAGGTACGGGCGGAGAGGAAGCGTGTCGTGCCGTGGCCCCGGAGGTGGGGAACGATCACGCGGTATCCCTCCGCCGCCAGCAGTGGGGCTACGTCGACGAAGCTGTGGATGTCGTAGGGCCAGCCGTGCAGACAGATGACCACGGGGCCGTGAGCGGGTCCGGCCTCGGCGTAGCCGACGTTCAGGAGGCCGGCCCTGACCTGCTTCAGGGGGGCGAATGACGTGTGCGAACGGGGGCCGGCCGTGGGAGTGGCCGATGCCCCAGCCCTGTCCTGCGCGGCGGCGGCCGCGGGTGGGGAGACTGCCAGGCCAGTCAGGGAGGCGGCGGCCGTGCCGGTGCCAAGTCCCGTGACTTTGCCGAAGGTGCGCCTGCTGATCATTCGAAGCCCTCCGTACGAGTCGAAGTGCGGATGCCGCACTGTCCCACGCAGTTCGTCACCAGTCAAACAGGTGACGATTTCGGCCCGCGTGTATGTTGTCCGGCTTGTGCATCGACGAACTCGACGAACTCGACGACTCGATGAACGCCACGAACTTGACGAACTCGACGAACTCCACGAAGGAGAAACGGACATGACGGCCCCGCACCCGCCGATCGAGCCCTATGAGCACGGAATGCTCGACACCGGCGACGGCAACCTCATCTACTGGGAGACCTGCGGAAACCCCGACGGAAAGCCCGCTCTCGTCGTCCACGGAGGTCCCGGTTCGGGCTGCTCGGCGGTCCCGCGCCGGTCCTTCGACCCGGAGCGCTACCGGATCATCCTGTTCGATCAGCGGGGCTGCGGCCGGAGCACGCCCCACGCCGCCGACCACACCACCGACATGACGCTCAACACCACCGAGCACCTGATTGCCGACATGGAGCAGCTGCGCGAACATCTCGGTGTCGACCGGTGGTTGTTGTTCGGCAGCTCCTGGGGTTCCACGCTCGCACTCGCGTACGCCGAGCAGTACCCGGAGCGGGTGTCGGAGATCGTCCTTGCCGCTGTCACCAGCACCCGCCGCAGTGAGATCGACTGGCTCTACCGGGGCGCCGGCCGGTTCTTCCCGGAGGCGTGGGAGCGATTCCGGGACGGTGTCCCCGAGGCCGACCGCGGCGGCGACCTCCTCGGCGCGTACGCGCGTCTCATGGGCGACCCCGACCCGGAGGTACGGGCCAAGGCCGCGACCGACTGGTGCGCCTGGGAGGACGCGGTCCTCTCCGCGGAGCCGAACGGAAGCCCCAACCCGTATGGCGGCAGGCCGCCCCGGGCCATGCTGGCGCTGGTACGGATCTGTTCGCACTACTTCTCTCACGGGGCCTGGCTGGAGGAGGGGCAGCTGATCCGCGACGCGGGCCGCCTGGCCGGCATCCCCGGCGTCCTGATCCACGGCCGCCTCGACATCAGTGGACCGCTCGACACGGCCTGGCAACTCGCCCACGCCTGGCCCGGCTCGGAGCTCGTGGTCATCGAGGACTCCGGCCACAAGGGAAGCGCCGCCATGAGCGAGGCCCTGTACGCGGCGTTCGACCGGTTCGCGCAACGGTAGAACGGTCGCGACAGCCGGGTGCGCGAGCGCGTGCGTACCCGCGCGTCACTCCAGGAACGCCGCGACCGTTGCCACGAACCGGTCCGCGTCGTCGAGCCAGGGGTAGTGGCCTGCCCCTGGCTGTACGACGAGTGCGGCATCGGGGAACGATCCGGCCGCCTCGGCCACCGACCCGGGCGGGCTGTTCACGTCGAACTCCCCGGCGAGCAGCAGGACGGGAGCCCCGAGTCCGGCGAGTGCCGCGCGGGTGGCATCCGGCGCGAAGGCGCCCTCGGCCGCGAAATGCGCGACGGCCTCGTCGTTCTCCGGTCGGCTCGCCGTCAGGTGCTGCCGTGCCGCGGCGTCCCACCGCCCGTAGAAGAAGGGGCCGATGGCCTCCCAGTCGCTGCCGGTTCCCCCGGTGATCGCCTCCAGCGCGGCGAACGCCGCCGGGAACCAGGGTTCCGCCCCGCGAAGTCGTGCGAGTTCACGCCTGGCCTCCCCGCTGATCGTGATGCCGAGAGCCCGGGTGCCCGGCGCGATCAGGACGAGCCTGCCGATGCGCTTCGGGTGGCGCGCCGCGTACCGCGTTGCGAGGTTCGCTCCGGCGGAGTGGGCGAGCAGGTCGATCCGGGAGAGTCCCAGGTGGGTGCGCAGGGCCTCGATGTCCGCGACGAGGCGGTCGCAGCGGTAGGAGGAGGCGTCGTCGGGAATGGCGGACCGTCCGGTGCCGCGAAGGTCCAGGACGACGAGCCGGCGGTGCGCCGACAGGCCGCCGAGATCGCCGAGGTAGCGGGAGTCGGCAGGTCCTCCGGGGACACAGACGACCGGGGCGTCGTGGCCGTCGTCACGGCCGTGGCCGTCGCCATTACTGCCGCCGTTTCCGTGTACGCGGTAGGCGAGCCGGGTTCCGTCAGGTGCGAAGAAGGTGGGCATGGCAGGGAACCATGCCAGTCATAACCAGGTTGTACAACCCGGTTATGGTGTCGGTTCCGCGCGGTGTATAACCGACTCATGGCAGGCGAAGAGAGCACTCACCGGATCCCCGGGACGCTGACCGAGGAACAGGCCGGGCGGATGCTCGCCGACATGAACGAGGTCATCCGCGCGGGCGAGGAGATGCGGAAGCTGCGCGCCGAGATGATCAAGCTGTTCATCGGCTTCGGCTGGACGCAGGACAGGATCGCCCGGCTCGCGGCGATGAGTCAGCCCGCCGTGTCCAAGCAGATGGCGAAGCACCGGCCGGACGACGAATCGACGCCCCCGATGGAGCTCTCTCTCGACCAGTACGACACCCCATGGCTCGAAGGGCGGCTGTGGGCCCTCGCCGAGGAGATCTCGGAGACCCTTTCCGACACCGCCCGCTGCACCCGTCACGTCAATGCCGTCGCGCGTGGGAAGAAGCGCTTCACCCCCGAGAACGTCGACGAGCTGCGACGCCTCGTCGAGGAGGACCTGCGACTGCACCGGGCGGCGCTGCCCGCCGGGTACCAGGACGCGTACGACAGGATCAGCCGCGGTCTCGACATCCCCTCGAAGCCCACCGCCACCACGTCTGCCGCCGCCACCGTGTCGGCCTCCGTGCGCCGCACCCTCGCGCACCGGATCCAGCGCGACCGGCTCAGGGGCGGGGCCTGACCCTTCGGGCGCGGCCGTCCACGTACACCGTTCATCCGTCGGGGCTACATCGGGGCTACATCGGTTGCTGCTGCCGGGGGAGCTGCCGAGACTGTCGAGGAGCCCGGCGGCCGCACACCGGGGACGCACGCTGTCTGCCCGAGAGCAGGAAGAACATGGCCTTCACCGCTCCTACCGATGTCGAGAACCGTCCGGTCGCCGTCATCGGATCCGGCACCCTGGGCCGCAGAATCGCCCTGATGTTCGCCACCCGCGGTGGTGAGGTCCGTATCTACGACAAGTCGAAGGAAGCGGGCGAGGCGGCACGCGCCTACGTGGCGGAGAACGTGGCCGAGGTCGCCGCCGGGATCGAGGGCGGCTCCCCGGGGCGGGCCAGTGTCACGGACGACATGGCGGAGGCGCTCGCCGGAGCCTGGCTCGTGGTCGAGGCCGTCCCCGAGCGCCTCGATCTGAAGAAGAGCGTCTACGGCGAGCTGGACCGTCTCGCCGACCCCGACGCCATCCTGGCCAGCAACTCCTCCTCGTACCCGACCAGCCAGTTCATCGACGAGGTCAGGCACCCCGAGCGGGTGCTGAACATGCACTTCTACATGCCGCCCAAGCAGAACGCGATCGACATCATGTCCGACGGCCACACGGACCGGGCGATCATCGACCTGCTGGAGCGCGAACTGCCGCGCTACGGCGTGTACCCCTTCGAGGCGCATCAGGAGTCGACGGGCTTCATCTTCAACCGCATCTGGGCCGCCATCAAGCGCGAGTCCCTGGCGGTGGTCGCCGAGGGCGTCTCCACTCCGCAGGACGTCGACGAGATGTGGCAGATCAACATGGGCACGCCCGCGGGCCCGTTCCGCATGATGGACCATGTCGGCCTCGACGTCGTTCTGGACATCGAGAACCACTACGCCGTCGAGCGCCCCGACCTGCCCGCCGGACCGCGCGAACTGCTGAAGAAGTACGTGGACGCCGGGCATCTCGGGGTCAAGACCGGCCAGGGCTTCTACGACGACTACGCCGACAACGCCGACAACGCCTGACCGTTGCTGAAACGCCGACAACGCCTGACCGTTGCTGAAACGCCGCTGACTTCCGTTGACTGCCGTGCGTAGACGCACGCGTATGTAGTTGAGCGTTGTGGCTATGGTTCGTCTCGCCGCGTCGGAGTTGACTGATCTGCATGACGAACGAACAGAACATTCAGCAGAGCAGCACCCAGCAGAACACCGAGCAGGCCGTCCCGAAGACGATCCTGGTGATCGGCGGCACCGGCAAGACCGGGAGCCGGGTGGCGGAGCGGCTCACCGCACAGGGGCTGCCGGTGCGTGTGGGATCCCGCAACGGTGAGCCGCCCTTCGTGTGGGATGACCCCGACACCTGGGAGGCGGCGCTCGACGGCGTCGGATCCGTATACGTCACCTACTACCCCGACCTCGGGTTCCCGGGGGCGGCCGAAGCCGTCGGAGCCTTCTCCGAGCTCGCCGTGAAGAAGGGCGCGCGCCGGCTGGTGCTGCTCTCCGGACGCGGTGAGGACGGCGCGGTCAACAGCGAGAACAAGCTCAAGGAATCGGGCGCCGACTGGACCGTCGTACGGGCCAGCTGGTTCAACCAGAACTTCAGCGAGAGCTTCTTCCTGGAGCCCGTACTCGCCAGCGAGCTGATACTGCCGACCGCCGATGCCGTGGAGCCGTTCGTGGATGTCGAGGACATCGCCGATGTCGTCACCGCCGCCCTCACCGACGACAGGCACATCGGCAGGACGTACGAGCTGTCCGGGCCCCGGTCGCTGAGCTTCCGCGATGTGGCCGCCGAGCTGTCGCAGATCACCGGCCGGGAGATCGCGTACACCCCGGTCACCCTCGACGACTACCGGGCGTTCCTGCGGGAGAACGGGCTGCCGGTCGAGTTCGCCGACCTGTTCTCCCTGATCCTCGACGGGCGCAACGCCGATGTCGTCAACGGTGTGGAGGAGGTACTCGGCCGCAAGCCGCGCGACTTCTCGGCGTTCGCGAAGGATGCCGCCGCCACCGGTGTCTGGAGCGTCTGACGACGCCCGGCAGCGGCCTGGCACCATTTGAGAGCGCCGGTACGGATCGCCGGCAGGAATCGTCGGCATGGATCGTCGATACGGGTCGCCCGGTCCGGATCGTCGGTACGGATCGTCGGTACGGATCCGGACCGGTGCCGTATCGCAGGCCGAATGGGAGATCACCACATGGACGTGCTCACCGGACTCCTGGACGGGCCGAAGGCGCGCGGAGCCTTTCTGCTCAAGTCCGTCTTCGACCCGCCCTGGTCGCTCCGTGTCGAGGACCGCGCTCCGATCTCCCTGGCCACCATGGTCCAGGGCAGTGCCTGGGTGATGCCGGACGGTGGGGTGCCGGCCCTCATCGGTCCCGGCGACATCGCCGTGCTGCGGGGCCCCGACCCGTACACGATCGCCGACGCGCAGGACACCCCCGTCCAGATCACCGTCGGCCCCGACCAGCGCTGCAACACCACCGTCGGCGAGGACGTCACCGACACGATGGCGCTGGGGGTGCGGACCTGGGGCGACCCGCTCGGGCAGGGCTCGTCCGTGATGCTCAGCGGTACGTATCAGGCGCCCGGCGAGATCGGCCGCCGGCTGCTGGGAGCCCTGCCCACACTCCTGGTGCGGCCCGCCGCCCTCGGCGAAACCCCGCTCGTCGGCCTGCTGGCCGAGGAGATCGGCCGCGACGAGCCGGGACAGGAGCTGGTCCTCGACCGTCTTCTCGACCTGCTCTTCGTCAGTGTGCTGCGCACCTGGCTCGCCGAGCCGGACGCCGGTGCGCCGGCCTGGTACCACGCCCGGTCCGACCCCAGGGTGGGGCCCGCGCTTCGGCTTCTGCACGGTGATCCGGCCCATGCGTGGACGGTGGATTCGCTGGCCCGCAAGGTCGGCGTCTCCCGGGCGGGCCTCGCCCGCCGCTTCACCGAGGTCGTGGGGGAGCCGCCGATGACGTACCTGGCCTCCTTGCGGCTGGCCATGGCCGCCGACCTGCTGCGCGAATCGGACGTCACGGTGGCCACGGCGGCGCATCAGGTGGGCTACAGCAGCGCGTTCGCGCTGAGCTCGGCCTTCAAGAGGGTGCGGGGGGTCAGCCCGCAGGAGTACCGCAGGAGTGGTGCTTCGCGGGTCGTCCTGCCCGCGGCGACACCGTCCCGGACCGTGGTGCTGGGCAGCGGCGGCTGACGGCACGGGGTCCGCTCACGTCAGTCGACTTCAACGAGGTGATGGACGGCGGCGGACCGTTCAAGGGGGTCCGGGAGGCGACCGGCATCATGCGCACCCCGCTGTGCACCGCCGCCCCGGGCTGCTCGGCGTACTGCCTGGCGTACTGCCTGAAACCGAACGGCCGCGGAGCGGCCGGTGTTCCGGACTGATCGTCCGGTGGTCGTGTTGTGCCGACCGACACCGGCCATCCGCGGCCTGGTTGCGCTGTGCTGGGCTTCCCGCCCCGGTCACCGCCGGGTGCCGGGCTTGGGGAGCGGTCGGGGACGGGGGACCGAACGGGGCTTCAGCGGCTGGGGGCCGCGGCCGCCGAGGTTGAACTCGGTGAAGGTGCCGGCGCCGTGTCGGGCGGTGAAACGAACTCGCAAGTTGACTCCTGTGTGTGACTGCGATGTACCCTCCGTTTGGAGTGCTTTGAATGTAGTACTTCACTTGAAGTGGTGTCAACGTCTTTGGAGGATCTCATGCGTCAGAACCCGGCCCGCCGTGCCGCGTTGCTCGACGCGGCCATCGAGGTGCTGGCCGCCGAGGGCTCGCGCGGGCTGACCCTGCGGGCGGTGGACGCCAAGGCGCAGGTGCCCGTCGGCACCTGCTCCAACTACTTCGCCAACCGCGCCGAACTGTTGCGGCAGATCATGGAACGCGCCGGCGAGCGACTGACGCCGGACCCGGCGGAGGTCGCCGAGGCTCTGGCCGCCCCGTCGTCCCCCGAACTGGTCGCGCAGTTTCTGCGCGACGTCTACCGGCGCATGGACGCCGATCGCAGCAGCTACCTCGCCATGTTGGAGCTGCGCCTGGAGGGCGTCCGCCGCCCCGAACTGGGCGCCGAGCTCAACAGGATCTTCCGCGTGGCGCTGGAGGAGAACATCCGCTTCCATCTGGACGCGGGGCTGCCCGGCGACCGGGTCGATGTGACCCTGCTGTACCTCGCCGTGTACGGCATGATCGTGGACGACCTCACCGTGCCCGACGTCCTCGCGGGTTCTGCCGGCGAACTGATCGACGAGCTGTGCCGGCGTCTCCTGCCCCGCGACGCGGCCGAGAATGCCTGAGCGGAGGTGGTCCTACCCGGGGATCTCCGTGCGCTCCCACCATTCGTAGACGGGCAACTGCCCCTCGGCCGTCTCGCGGTGGCGTGCGGTGGCCCTGAAGTGTTCGTACCCGCCACGGAACGGGATCTTGATATCGGGCCCGGATCCGGGTGCGGTGAGGGGGACGATCCGGTCGGGGAGATCGTCGGGGCCGCCTTCGAGTACTGCTTTCGGTGCGTCGGTCATGGCGAGAGTTTCTCCGGGTGGTGGCCCGGCTCCTCCATGACGCGCCGAAAGATCCACCGTCGCCGGCCGCGCCCCACTCCGACGGCGCGCATGATAACTTCGTAACAAGTTGAATAGTATTCCGGGAGGTGCGCGGGTGCTGCAGATCCAGATCGGTGCCGAGCGCGCGGCGGACCCGGAAGACCGTCTGATGCGGACCACCCTCGGGTGGCGCCGGGGCATGAGCGAGGACGAGGCGTGGGAAGCCGGCCGCGGCATCTGGAAGTTCAACGCGGACCGGGCCCTGTCGCAGGACGAGGTGCAGATCATCAACACCGAGGGCACGGTCCTGGCGGTCGCGAGGATCATCGGGATCTCCAAGCACGGTGACCGTTACGCTCTTGAGGGCGAGCTCTTGCGTGACGACCCCCGCGTCGGCCGCCCGACCGGTAGTCCGCATCTGTCCCGTAACCCCGTCACCTACATCTGACGGGCCTCATGACACTGACGGGCCCCATGACACTTCAGCCGCCGCGAAGGGAGCGCTCCGGTGAGTGACTTCGACGCCATTGACGCGCTGCTCGCGGACGTCGGCCCGCAGGCCGAACTCCCGCCGGCGGACGTCCGGCGCGAGCTGCGGGAGCAGGCCAGGCTCTCCAAGGCCCAGGTGGCCCGAGCGCTCGGCGTGAGCCCCGGCACGGTCGGTGCGTGGGAGGGCGGCCGCGATCCGTCGGACGAGATCCGCACCAAGTACGCGTATCTGCTGGACGGGCTGGCCGCCAAGTTCCCCACCGGGCCGACACCGGAAGTGCCGCCCGCGGAGAACGAGAACGAGGACGAGGGCGAGGGCGGGGACGAGAGCGGTAACGAGAACGAGGCCGGGGACGAAGCCGGCGACGAGGTGGAATCCCTCGTCGTTCCCGAGGCGTGCGTGCTGTGCGGAGCACCGGCCACGCACCGGGTGGCAGGCTTCGCCCAGCACCTGGACCCGTCCGACTGCTGCCCCCTGAACGCCACCGGTACGCAGTCGGCCGGTGGGCAGTCGGACGATGGGCGGCCTGCCGGTGCGCGGCCCACCCGAACGAAGCCCACCGGCACGAAGCCCACCGGTTCGGCCCCCGTAACCACTCCGCGTCCCGTCCAGCGCCCCCGGAGCCCGGCCAAGCGCGCGTTCCAGGAGCAGTCCGGGCCCGCGGACCTGATCGGGCAGACCGTTCAGGCGGCGCTCGCCGAGCACCGGGGCGACGTCGAGGCAGCTCTCGCGGCGCTGCTGAAGCGGGCGATCCCGGACGCGATGCGGCTGCTCGACGAGACCCGTAAGGGCGCGCGGTACGACATCGTCGCGCACCCGTGGATCCCGGACATCCTCCGTAAGCAGACCTCCAAGGGCGCGGACCGGATCTGGGAGGCACGACCGAAGTGGACCCGTCGTGAACTGCCGCCCGGCCGCCACGAGGTGACCGCGCTCGACATCAACGGCGCCTACCTCTCCGCCCTGAAGACCCATCTCCCGCTCGGCCAGCTGGAACACAGCGCCGGATTCGCCCACGACCGCCGTCGCGCCGGCGTTCACCTCATCACCCCGCCCGCGTGGGAGCACGAAGCCGTGCTGCCCAACCCGATCGGCAACCGGGACGAGCCCGGCCCGCTGTGGGTCACCGAACCGACTCTGCGCCTCCTGCTGCGCCTCTCCGGCCCGAAGCACGCCCTGTGCGAGCCCCCGGAGATCCATGAGTCGTACACGTCCGGGGCGACGGAGAACCTGCTGGAGAAGTTCCGCGTCGCCCTCAAGGAGGCCAGGGACACGGCGATCGCCGCCGGCGACGAAGTGACGCTGGAGTACGTGAAGGCGATGTACTCGAAGTTCGTCTCCACGATGGGGGAGTCGAACTACAACCGGGAGCTCTACCGCCCGGACTGGATGCACATCATCCGCAGCCAGGCGTTCTCCAACCTCTGGATGAAGGCACTCAAGGCCCACGACGAGGGACTCACCGTCGTACGAGCGATGGGCACCGACGAGCTCCACGTCATCGGCGACTGGCACCATGTCTTTCCCGAGGGCCGCGGTGTGACCGAGGTCAAGATGAAGGACGTCTACACCGCGGGCACCGATGCAGTCGATGGTGTCGATGTCACTGGTGCTGTCACTGGTGCTGGTGCTGGTACGGACACGGACACCGGTGCCGACACGGACGAGGACGCCGGGAACATGTCGGGGGAGGAGAAGTAGATGCCCGAGAGGACCATCGACTTCGGGAAGTTCGGCGCCCGGGGCATCAAGGGCAGCGACGCCGTCGCGCGCAAACTCGACGAGCTGTCGGGCGGCATCGTCACTCCGGTGACGGTGAAGCGTGGTCTGATGGCGCGTCTGCACTACCTCACGAGGACGGAACACAGCCGTCGGGCGGCCAGGGACGCCGGACTGACGGTGACCGACCGCACGCTGAAGGCATGGCTGGACGAGAGGCGCAGTCCGACGAAGGCCAACCTGGAACGCATTGAGGCCGCCTACCGCCAGGTGCGCCGCCAGAACGTCGCCCGCCACCTCCTCCGGCGCCTGAACGCCAACGGCGGGACACGGGTGGAGATCCATCCGCTCAACCAGTCGCAGGTGCCGCGACCGCTCCAGCGGATGGTGGAGTACCGCACGATGAACGTCCGCCGCTGGGACCGCATCGTCGAGGCCTGGGCGTCAGGCGACGACCAGGGGCTGGACGACGCCTGGGAGGACACCATCGTCGACCTGGGGTCGCAGTGGGGTCAGTACGAGTACGTCACCAACATCGGCTTCGCCGCGTAGCCGGCCCGGCCAATCTCTTCCGGCGCCCGTTGGAGGAGCGGCCCGACGCCCTCAGGCCGTTCCGTCCACCGGGATCAGCGTGAGGTAGGCCATCCCGAGCACTCCGCGGTAGCCCCTCAGCCAGCTCGCCCGGTGCTGGTCGACGCGCTCGCGCGTCTCCTGTGCCAGCGGATGGTCCGGGTGAGTGGCCAGCCACTCCTCCACGTCCGACTGGTAGCCGGACTCGAAGTCCTCCCACTCGTCCTCGTCGGCCGTCTCGATCCAGAGGGGCCGGAATCCGGCGGCCACCGCCACATCGACGAGGCCTGCCAGATCGTGGTGCTCGTCGGCACGGGCGTCCGGCCACATCGCGGCCAGTTCGGCGGAGGTGGGGGAGCGCTGCCAGAAGGCCTCGGCGAGCAGGACCCGTCCGCCGGGCGTGACGATCCGGCGCAGCGCACGCAGCGCGTCGGCCGTGTGCCGGGGCGGCTCCTCGTCACTGAGGGCGTGACTGGCCCCGAGACACAGGACGAGGTCGGCGGGCCCGTGGGACGTATCCACGGCGGACCCCTCGACGAACTCCACGCGGCCGGACAGCGCACGGGCCGCGGCATTCGCGCGTCCCCGGGCCAGGTCCTTGCCGTTGAGGTCGATGCCGATCCCGGTCGTCCCCGGCACCGCGTCGAGCACGCGGAGCATCAACTCTCCCCAGCCACAGCCGATGTCCAGAACCCGGGCCGGGGCGGCCCGGCCGAGCCGCTCGACGATCCGCGCGGCTCGCGCCTCGGAGAGCGGACCGTGGAAGGTGAGCCGGGTCAGACGCGGCGGAAGATCGGTTTCGGTCATGCGGCGCAGAGTAGCGCCGTCAAACCTGCCCACGACACCGAGTTATCGCCCTGCCGAGTCACCTGGTCCGCCGTCCTGGACCTGGTCGGACCCGGGGCGGAGCCGTGACGGACCCGGGGCGGAGCCGGTACGGCCACAGACCGACGCTCTCCCGTTCGACCCGGACCTCGTCATCGCGTGCTGTCTCCGATGCACGCCCTCGCGCTCCTGCTGACGGCGCAGCGCCCCGGACGGGGGAGTGTCCGGGGCGCTGCTGCATGTGGTGCGCGGCTCCTGCGTGTAAGCGGCGCTGCCGCTACGAACGCGTACCGCGCGGGACGCCGTCTCAGAACTCGTCGGCGCCGTTGCGCAGCTCGTACGTCCAGTAGCCGGTCTTCGCGGCCGCGTCGTCGACCGCGATTCCGCCCTTGGGCGCGGCGACGGTCCTGCTGCCCTCGGCCGGGCCGTCGGCGGCGAAGAGGTTCACGTAGAAGGAGCTGACGGCGTGGTTCTTCTCGTCGACACCGCCGTTGTTGATCCGCACGGCCGCGTAGGCCGGGGTGCCGGCGTTCAGCACGATGGGGGTGCCGGGCCTGCTCTTGGCGACCGCCGGGACGTCCTTGGAGGTCTGGGGGAGGTCGCCGAACCCGAGCAGCGGGTACTGGAGCAGGGTGCAGGCGTGGCCCGAGACGTTGGTCGCGGTCAGTGTGATGTGCGTGGTGGGCAGGCCCGGCTGCTTGGCCGCGGAGATCTTCACGTCGTTGACGGTGCAGGCCGGGGCCTTTGCACCGGCCTTCTTCTTGGCGACGGTCTTCTTCTTGGCGGTGGCCTTCTTCTCGACGACGGCCGTCTCGTTGGCGGCGGCCTTCTTCTCTGCGACGGCCTGAACGACGGTGCCGGAGGTGGTGGTGGCCGAGCTCGTCGTGCGCACGACGTCGTTGCTGCTGCCGCTCGTACCCTGCTCGGCGGAGACGGACGCGGCGGCCCCGTTGTCCTTCGAGCCGTCCTCGCCGCCGCATGCGGTGAGCGTCAGGCTGAGGGCGGCCACGGCGGTCGCGGCGAGTACGGCAGGGCGGCGGATGGACGTGCGCATGTGGGGCTCCCCGTGTGATGAGGTCGGTGCGATGTGCAGTTGCTGCCGGGTGCGGCGGCTGGTCTGCTCATAGCTTTGGCCCCCTTCCTGCCGTTCTGCTGACGTCCGGCTGATGAACCACTGACGCACTCGCCGACGTGCTCAGCGACTGCATGCATGTCTCTTCCAGAGATGCGTGGGTACGGATCACCTCCTGCTCCGGCACCGCGTGTGCCGCGTGTGCCGCGTGTGCCGCGTGTGCCGCGACGAGTTCGCCGACCCGCTCCGCGTCGGTGGCTGTGCCGAACCTCATGTGCCGAACCCGGAGTTCACCGGCCGCATGCGTTCGAACGCGGTGGGTGTGGTCCGTCGGCGGAGGAACTCCTTGATGTCCCGGGCACACTCGGCCGGGCTCGCACTGCTGGTGTCGCACTCGAAGTCGTGGACACCGTGGGAATGGACCTGGTCGAACTGGCGGGCTGCCAGCCCGGCCGGACGGTCACCGCGCGCCTGCTCCCGCCGCTCCAGCTCCGGCAGTGGACAGCGCACCGCGACGAGGACGACGTTCTGAGGGGGGAACAGGGCCAGGCAGTCCTGGAGACGCCAGGGCTCGCTCAGGACGTGGTCCACGACGACGGTGTTGCCCGCGGCGGCCATGCCCGCGACCGCGCGGTGGTACCCCATCCACGTGCGCTTGAGCGTGCTGCTCAGCTGGTCCGGGGGCATTTCGGGCGTCGACCGCATGGCATGGAACGCGTCCACGGGCATGTGGAAGCACGGTTCACCGAGGATCGCTGCGAGCTCCCTGGCGATGCTCGACTTGCCCGAACTGGACGTGCCGTTCAGAAAGATGATCAGCCCGTCGGCCGTCTGCGGGTTCCGATGCATTGCCCAACTCCTTTCGCCGTTCGGATCGTTCATTGGATCAAGTGCATACGTCCGCTGCTTCACCGGTCTTCGTATACCAATATGTGCGAAGCGGGGGATTCTGTAGGGATCATTTGGGGTAAATGCTGCGACGATCCCGGGGGCTCTTGTCTGGAATCTCGCCTTGGTATACAAACTGGATTCCGGTCCGCATCTGATGGACAAGGAACGGACAAGGGGCGCGGCCCCGATGTCTCAGACAGAGCCGAAGGAGTCCCATGACGCCCCCTCCCTTCCCGCCGTCCCGACGCGGTGTCCTCGCGGGTGCCGCATCACTGGCGGGTACCGGTGTCGCCATGTCCGCGGGTGTCTCGTCGGCCGTGGCCGACTCCCGCGGTGAATCACGCCGTGAGTCCCGCGACGCGGTGGTCTTCCGCGACGTGCGGCCCATGGGCGCGGCGAAGCCGGTGGACCTCACGGTCGTCGGCGGCCGTATCACCCGTGACCGGGCCCCCAGGGGCGCCAAGGTGATCGACGGCGGCGGGCGCATCGCCCTGCCGGCCCTGGTCGACGCGCACATCCACCCCGACAAGACGACGTGGGGCGGCGACTGGGTGTCGCGCAAGCCGGCCGACAGCATCGCCGAACTCGCCCAACAGGACGCCGAGTTGTTCCGCAGCCAGCGGCGACCGGTGGCCGAGCGGGCGTACGGGCTCATGGCGCACGCCGTGACCCGGGGTACGAGGGCGATGCGGGCGCACGCCGACATCGCCCCGGCCTACGGCCTGGCCTGTGTGGAAGGTCTGGGACAGGCACGCGAACGGCTCAAGCACGCGCTCGACGTACAGATCGTGGCCTTCCCGCAGCACGGCGTCATCCGTACCCCCGGCACCGCGGAGCTGCTCAGGGAGGCCGCCCGCAGCGGGATCGTGGACATGGTCGGCGGGCTCGACCCGATCAGCTTCGACCACGCCCTGGACGAGCAACTGGACCTGCTCTTCGGCCTCGCGGACCGGTACGGCGTCGGCGTCGACATCCACCTCCACGACCGGGGCGAGACCGGCCTGACGGTGCTGCGCGGCATCATCGACCGCACCCGGGCACTGTCCCTGAAGGGCAGGGTGACCGTCAGTCACGTCTTCTGCCTGCCCGGCCTCTCCGACGCCGAACTGGCGAAGACGGCCGCGGACCTGAGCGATCTGGACATCGCTCTGACCACGGTGGCGCCGAGCGCGTCGCTGGTCCTGCCGATCGAGAAGCTGCGCGAACACGGCGTACGGGTCGGGCTCGGCTCGGACGGGGTGCGCGACTCCTGGAGCCCCTTCGGCAACGCGGACATGTTCCACCGGACCCACCTGCTCGGCTGGGTCACGGACGTGCGCCTCGACAAGGAACTGTCCGCCTGTTTCGAAGCCGGTGCGCACGGCGGTGCCGATGTCATGCGGCTGCCCCGCGCCGACCTCTCCCCGGGCTCGCCGGCCGACTTCGTGCTGCTGCGCGCCGAATGCCTGCCGCAGGTCGTGGTGGACATGCCGGCACGCGACATGGTGGTGCACGCCGGACGCGTGGTCGCCCGCGACGGCCGACTGGTCTGACGACTCTCGGCCCGGAGCCTCTCGCCGAACGGCTCGACGCCGTTGGACGCTCCGATGCCGTTGGACGGTCCAAGGGCCGTTGAAGGACTCAACGGCCGTTGGCGCCGGGAGGATTCCGGGCCTCCCGGTGCCAATGGCCGTAAGCCGATGCTCTTCGAGGCCGTCGCCCTATTGTGGGCCGATGCGTTCACACCAGATTGACCGTCCGGCAGACCTCGACACGGTCCGTGAGTCCTATGACCGGGTGGCTGACAACTACGCCAACATGGTGGTGACGACGGGAATGGGTGACATTCGCCGCCATCCATGGCTCAAGGCGTCGATCGATGCCTTCGCCGACACGGTGAGTGATCTCGGGCCCGTCCTCGACGTCGGCTGCGGGCCCGGCACGGTGACCGCCTACCTCGCAGAGCGTGGACTCGACGTGTCCGGGGTCGACCTCTCGCCCGGCATGATCGAAAACGCGCGCCGTCTCCATCCGCAATGCCGCTTCAGCGTTTCCTCCGCCACCGACCTCGACCTTGCGGAGGCCTCCCTCGGCGGCGTGCTCGGGTGGTGGTCCCTCTTCAACCTCCCCCGCGACATCCTTCCTCAGGTTTTCGCCATGTTCGCGCGTGCCCTGAAGCCGGGCGGTCACTTCATCACCGCGACGCACGTCGGCGACGAGGACTTCGTACGCACCGACGCATACGGAGGAGTGCCCGTTCGCTGGACCACGCACAAATGGCGGCCGGAACAGTTCATGGACCTGATCGAGCAGGCCGGACTTCGCCCGGTCGCCGAACTCCGGCTCCCTGCGGATGAGCAGACCGGGCCGGGCCTGGTCATCATGGCCGAGCGCCCCGCCTGAACACCGGACGGGTGCTGACCGGCTCCCCGGCCCCAACGCCCGCCTGCCTGTTTGCCCTCTGCCCCCGCCGGTCCCTCTGCCCCCGCCGATCCCGGTGGCGTCCCGTCGCCCCCGTACGCGCATAAGGTGACGGGACGGCCCCGGACGAGGTCCGGGCGGCCGGGACAGGCCGGGAAGGCACAGGGAGGACGGCACACGTGACGGCAGGCACCGGCCGGAAGGGCGACGGGGAACAGCCGTCCGCCCCGGCGACGCGCATCCCGCTGAGCGAGGTCGCGCGCCGGGCCGTCAGGGATCGCATCATCGACGGCAGCTACGCCCAGGGCAGCCGGGTGGTGGAGCGAGAGATCGCCCAGGACCTCCAGATGTCGCGGGTGCCGGTGCGCGAGGCGCTGCGGGCCCTGGTGGAGGAAGGGCTGCTCGACCTGCTGCCGCACAGCGGCGTACGGGTGCGCCGGCTGGAGCGCGCCGAGGTGGAGCACCTGTACGACGTGTGGGAGCCGCTGGCCATCCAGGCCTCACGCCTCGCCGCCCGCCGCGTGGCCCTGGCCGCACCGGACGAGCCCGGCGGGCTGGCTGAGCTGCGGGCGGTCCTGGAACGGGCGGAGGCGGCGGCCGCGGCGGGGGACCGGACGCGGGAGAACGGCGCCGGGACCGCCTTCCACGACGGGATCGTGGCGCTCGCCGACAATCCGCTGCTGGCCCAGCTCATGCAGCGGCTGAACGGCCAACTGCGCCTGCTCTTCGGCCTGAACACGGAACCCGCCCCGATGCGTGCCCAACACGGTGAGATGTACGAACGCATCGCCGCGGGAGACTGCGACGCCGCCGCGGCGATCACTCTCCTTCACGTACGCAAGAGCCGGGAGCTCGCACTGCGCTCGGTGACGGACACCCCCTAGCGGGGCTCGGGAGCAGGCGTACCCCCGCGACAGTGGCACCACATGACAGACCGGCCGAACGTCCGTGATGCGATGCCGCACATGGCAACACTTCTCGACGAAGCGGGACTGTTCCCTATGCCCTTCGGTCCAGCGTGTCGGCCGCGCGCGCCAGGTATTGGGCGAGGGTCTCCTTGCCGGGGGAGGGCACGTCCATCAGCCCCCAGCGGCCGACCTTCCCGGTCCCGGTGTCGAGGAACGTTCCCGCGTACGGATCGTCCGGGTCGTCCGCGGTGAACGGCAGCCAGCTGCCGGGCCACTCGCCGGTCGAGACCATCATGGCGTGCAGATCCGTGGCCCGGTCGATCCGCAGCAGCCCTTCCCCGTGCAGGAAGGTGTTCAGGTCCTCCTCGGCCTCCTTGTCACCGACCAGCAGCGCGGGCAGCGGCCGGCCGCCGCGTTCCCACAGCCACCGGATCTGCTCGGGCAGCGGGCGCCCGAGCATCTCCGCGTAGCCGGGCTCCCGCTCGAATTCGGCAGGGTCCGGTGCCTGCGGGTACAGCTCGCTGCCCGCCCCCATGTCCCACAGCCACCGCAGCTTGAGGGGCAGCGGAAGGGCGAGCGTCTCCTGGTAGCCGGCCATCATCTCGAACGTCGCCAGATGCGCGGGCATCTCATGCGTGCCGTCGTGCAGCAGCCACAACGCCTTCAGCCCGGCGGGCAGGGCATGACCGGTGTTCTGCTCGGCAGCGGCCAGCCGCACGGCGGTCGCGGGTGGACGCAACGTCGCGCGTGACATCGGGACGTGCGCCATCAGCCATGTGTCTATCCGGTTCCACGCCGCCACGACGGCGGCGGCGTCCTGCGACTCGTCCACGTTGTGCGTCATGCGCGTCAACCTATAGGGGCTGTACGGGACGGTTCTCTCAGTCCTTCCGCCGTCGGCCACCCCGTGACGACGGAACGTCGGGGCCGGCCCGGAAGCGCTGCCGGTACTCCGTCGGTGTTGTGTCGAGTCTCCGGCGGAACGCCCGGACGAGGGTGTCGGTGGTACCGAACCCGCAGGTGGACGCGATGCGTTCGAGCGTGGCGTCGGTGGATTCGAGCTGGTTGCGCGCCCTCTCGACACGTACCGACTCGACGTACGCACTCGGGGTCATGCCGAGCTCGGCCTTGAAGATCCTGGTGAGCTGCCGCTCGCCGACATGGGCGTACGCGGCGAGGTCCGCGACGGTGAGCGGTGCGCCGACGTTGCCCATGATGTGGTGGCGGAGGTCCTCGATGCGCCGTGTTGTGGAGAGGGGTTCGAGGGGGACGCTGAACTGGCTCTGCCCGCTCGGCCGTTTCAAATACATCACGAGTTGCCGGGCGACACGCAGCGCGACGGTCTCGCCGAAGTCGTCGGCGACGAGGGCGAGCGAGAGATCGAGACAGGCGCTGATGCCCGCTCCGGTCCACACGTCGCCTTCGCGGATGAAGATCGGGTCCGCGTCGACCTCGACCGCGGGATGGTCGGCGGCGAGTTGTTGCGCGGTCGACCAGTGGGTGGTGGCGCGCTTGCCGTCGAGCAGCCCGGCGGCGGCGAGGATGTGTGCTCCGACGCAGACCGATGTGACTCTCCGCGTCCTGGCGGCGAGTGCCCGCACGCGGTCGACCACGGTGGGGTCGGTGAGGGCGTGTACGCGGCGCCGGTCGTCCACTTCCACCGATCCGGGCACCAGGAGGGTGTCGATGCTTCGCGTGGCCGCCTCTTCGAAGGTGATGTCGGGGAGGATGCGCACGCCGGCGGAGGTGGTGACGGGGTCCAGTGTCTCGGCGGCGAGGAGCACGGTGTAGCCCGTCTCGTCGTCCGTCTCGCGCCGCAGGAGGGCGAACACCTCCGGGGGGCCGGTGACGTCGAGCAGGTCGACGCCCTCGAAGAGAACGATGACGACGAGTCGTTCGATGGTGCTCATGCGGTCTCCGTCCGGTCGGTACCTGCGATGTCGCCGACTGCGATGTGGGTATCGCCGGTCGGTATCCGCGATGTCGGCACCAGCGTTGTCGGCACCAGCGATGGCGGTACCCGTGATGTCTGTATCTGCATGTTAGATGGCATTGCAGACACGCCTGGGCCGACCTTAGCGTTCTGGATGCGGCTCACCGAGTGGGTGGGCGAAAAATCCTGGCTCGACACGAGGCGGTAATTCCATGGCTACGACGACTCTGCGCGAACTCAACGGCTTCGACGAGACGCCCGCGTCGCTCGCCGATTCGACCCTGATCCTGGTCGACTACCAGAACACCTACGTCGGTGGCGTGATGGAGCTGGAGGGCTGGCAGGCCGCGCTCGACTCCGCCGCCGCGTTGCTGGGCCGGGCCCGTGAGGCGGGTACGAAGGTCATCCACGTCATCAACGACGGCGGCGAGGGCACCCCGTACGACATCCGGGCGGAGATCGGCCGGATCCACCCGAGCGTGGCGCCGGTCGAGGGCGAGCCCGTCGTCGTGAAGAAAGCCCCGAACGCCTTCGTCGACACCGACCTGGCCGAGCACGTCGACGCCGCCGGCAACAAGGACGTCGTCGTCGCGGGCTTCATGACGCACATGTGTGTCACGTTCACCACGGAGGGCGCGTTCCTGCGCGGGAACCGGCCCACGGTGGTGGCCGATGCCTGCGCGACGCGCCCGCTGCGTTCGATGGGCACCGAGCTGACCGCCGACCAGATCCATCGCAGCGCGCTCGCCACGATCTCCGACCTCTACGGGGTCGTCGTCGATTCCGGGAAGTCCCTGACCTGACCTGTCTGGCCCGTCCGGCCCGTCTGGCCCGTCTGGCCCGTCCGGCCCGTCTGAGCTGGCTGATCCGCCTGACCTGACTGATCCGTCCGACCTGTCTGACCTCTCCAACCCGCCGGGACCGATCTGCCGGGACCGGTCTTCGGGGGCACTCCGGTGTTCCGCCCTGCTTCGTGCCGCGCGCCCAGCGCCGCGCGCAGCGCCGGGGCGAGGACGCGACGGGTCTCGGACGGGGTGAGGGCCGATGGGGTGGGGAGGGGATTGAGGTAGCGGGTGTAGATAAGGCCGCCGAGGATCGTCACCACGGCCGTGGCGCGTGCGGTCGCGTTCCGGCCGCCGATAAATTCAACAAGCCGGGCCAGCAACTCGTGTTCCAGGTATTCGCGGATCACCTCGGCGGCCTCGTCGCCCCGGGTGCTGAGCTGTCGGAAGTCGGAGTCCTCCCACAGAGCGGTCACCGCGTCGATCAGGCGGTCGGGGAGGGTGGCCGGATCGCCGCCGAGGACATCGTCCACCGCCAGCGCGTTGGCGCACTGGACCTGCATCACGTCCGCGAACAGGCCCTTCTTCGAGCCGAAGTGGTACGCGATCAGTGCCGGGTCGACCCCGGCCGCCCCGGCCACCGCGCGCAGCGTCGTGCGCCGGTAGCCGCGCTCCAGGAACAGCGTCCCGGCCGCGGAGACGATCGACTCGCGCGTCGGCGGGTTGCCACGGGGGCGGCCTCGGGTGCGGGCGGAGGCGGGCTGGGCGTTATTCATCAGCGTTGAGCCTGCGTTCGGTGACCGGGACAGTCAAGGGCGTTCCGCGAACCACACGAAGGGATGGCCCGACATCATGCGCATCGCAGTCCTCGGCGTAGACGAACCAACAGGCCGCCACCTCACCGGACACGACCCGGGAGGGAGCGGGGGCCGACGGGCGGAGAG
>NZ_JBCEWQ010000057.1:0-49243 GCF_038448545.1 Streptomyces sp. CLV115 | reverse complement strand
CGCGCACCCCCCCACTGCACCTCCAGCAGCGACCGGATCTCCTCGGCGGCCGACCGCAGCTCGGCGAGGAAGATCCGCAGCAGCGGGTTGCGGTTGGTGGACCGGGTGGCGACTCCGATGCGGCGGTGCAGCCGGGGGTGGTCCAGTCGGCAGACGTGCACGCCGGCGGTGTCGCCGAGTCCGAGGGCCGGGACGAGTGCGATGCCCATGCCCGCGCGAGCCAGGTTGATCGTGACCTGGTAGTGATCGCTGCGGCAGCGGACCCGGGGCTGGAAGCCCTCGGCCGCGCACGCGCGTTCCAGGACCGGTTCGCCGGTGTGTCCGCCGTGCGTACCGATCCAGCTCTCCCCCTCCAGAGCGGCGAGCCGGACCGTTTCGTGCCGCCCGAGGCGGTGTCGCAGGGGGAGGACCACCAGCTGCGGCTCGTCGAAGAACATCTCCACGTCCACGGCCGCCTGCCGGCACCAGGGGTCCAGCGGATGCTCGAAGACGACCGCGACGTCCAGCCGGCCCGCCTCCAGGTCGGGCACCAACTCGTGCGGCTGGCCGAGGATCAGTTCCAGCTCGACCTGGGGCCGGACCGCCGCGAACCCCGACAGAGCCCGGGGCAGCAGCTCCAGGCCCGAGGACGCGAAGAAGCCCAGTCGCAGGACACCGGCCTCGCCCTCGGAGTGCGCCCGCAGCTCGTCCTGTGCGACGGCCATCAGATCGGCGACCGCCTGTGCGTGCTCGGCCAGCCGCACCCCGGCCGCGGTCAGCCGCAGGCTCTGCGGCTGACGCTCCACCAACGCCACGCCGAGCTCCTGCTCCAGCCGGGCGAGTTGATGCGAGATCGCGGACGGGCTCAGATGCAGCGCCTGGGCCGCGGCCACGATGGTGCCGGTACGGGAAATCTCCAGCAGGACGAGCAGTCGGGCACTGTTCAGCATCGGGTCAGGTTAGGCCGTGCCGACGCACTGCGCCGCTCCGGCACCGGACCGTACCGCCTGGGCCGCCCCCGCCGGGAGCCCGGCGGGCTCGTCCACGTCCAGGCGCAGCAGGTCCTCCTCGGTCTCCCGGCGCACCACGGTGCGGGCGCGGCCGTCCCGCACGAAGATCACGGCGGGGCGCGGCAGCTTGTTGTAGTTGGAGGCCATGGCGTATCCGTAGGCTCCGGTGACCGGCGTGGCCAGGAGATCGTCCACCGCGACGTCGGCGGGCAGCGCGGCCTCGTCGACGATCACGTCGCCGCTCTCGCAGTGCTTGCCGACCAGCCGTGCCCGCAGGGGCCGGGAGGCGCGCGGGCTGCGTGGCAGGAAGACCTCGTAACGGCTGCCGTACAGGGCGGGGCGCAGGTTGTCGCTCATCCCGCCGTCCACACCGATGTACGTCCGCACGCCCTCGATGCGCTTGATCGTGCCCACCCGGTAGAGGGTCAGTCCGGCACTGGCGGCGATGGACCGGCCGGGTTCCACGGTCACCGAGGAGGCCCAGCCCGCGTCGCGTACCGCGGTGCGCACCCGGGCCGCCCACTCGGCGAACGACGGTGCACTCTGTCCCGCCTCGTACGCGACGCCGAGGCCGCCGCCGACCGTCAGCCGGTGCAACCGGGTGTCGGCGGCGAACCGGGCGACGGCCGCGGCGCCGGCCGCGAGCTGTGCCGTGTCGAGCACCTGCGAGCCCACGTGCGCGTGGACGCCTTCCAGGATCATCGCAGGGGAGCCGGCGGCCCGGCGCACGGCGGCCGCAGCGGTTCCGTCCGCGAGGCCGAAGCCGAACTTGGAGTCGTTGCCACCGGTCCGGATCGCCGCGTGCGCTCCGGCGGCCACTCCGGGCGCCACCCGTAGCTGGACCCGGGCGGGAGGCAGGCGTTCCTCGGAGTGCAGCCGCTCGATGCGGTCCATCTCGTCGAAGCTGTCGACCACCACGTGCCGCACCTGGGCGGACATAGCCGTGCGCAGTTCCACCTCGTCCTTGTTATTGCCGTGCAGGACGATCCGCCCGGCCGGTACCCCGGCGTGCAGCGCGACACGCAGCTCGCCGCCGGAGGCGACATCGAGCAACAGCCCCTCTTCATGGGCCAGCCGGGCCATGGCCGTGCACAGGAACGCCTTGGAGGCGTAGGCGACGTTGTCCCGGCCGAACGCGGCGACCGCCTCCCGGCAGCGCCGGCGCAGATGCTCCTCGTCGTACACGAAGAGGGGTGTGCCGAAACGTCGCCCCAGTTCGGTGAGCAGGACGCCACCGACGGCCAGCCCTTCGGGACGGATTTCGGATGTGCCGGGCAGCAGGCCCGTTTCGATCGCTGATGTCATGCGTTCCTCCCCGGAAGCCGGCTCGCAGCCATCCTGCGGCCTGAGCGGGGGGTCATAAAAGCGCATTCTTCTATGGCTGAGCCTCAAGGTTTTCGATGCTCGCGCGATGCTGGCGGCGGGCACGCAGCAGCCGTAGCCGTTGTGGACGTCCCGCTGGACGACGGCCTCGGTACTGCGCTGACCCTGACAGGAGACGCTAGGTCCACTGAGTCGGCACTCGTCATTGACGCGGGGTGGGGAGCGGCCAGCAGGGACCGTCTCTTGGCCGAGGGTGTACATCTTCTGCATCGGCAGCAGCCCGGAGGTGTCCGAGTAGTCGTATGCGTAGCGGCCCCTGGTGAGTTTGGGGCAGGCGGACGGCTCCACGGACACGCAGCGAACCGGCCGCTCACCGCGGGCCATCCCGCCGATGAACGGCAGTGCGATGCCGCCGAATCCGCTGCCCGCGCCGAGCGAGGCGACGATCACGTCGGGCGATTCGCCGAGGTCGGCGAGTCGTTCTTGGGCCTCAAGGCCGACGACCGTCTGGTGCAGCAGGGCGTAGGTCTCGGCGCTGCCGGTGCAGAAGTGCGTGCCGGGCTGCTGAATGGCAGCTCAGCCGGCGCGCGCAGTCCACTCGATGAGCGCGCTATTCCTCCCTCAGACGGCAACGTAGCCGGGTCCGGTCAGAACAGGTAGTCCGAATCTGCATCGCTGCCGCAGCCCTCGGCCAACTCGCCGCCAACCTCGAAGGTGGCTGCGATCGCCGCATGGAAGTCCTTGCGAAGCGCCGGCAGGGTGCGATCGCAGAGGGCGACGGTCTCTGTCCAGCCGCCCTGAGGCATGTCGAGGCGGGAGACCCCCTGGGGAAGGTCAAGCAGGAACCATCGGTCCAAGACATGCTGCTCGGCTCGCATGGCAAGATGCCCGGGCAACGGTCTGATCAGCACCTGCCTCCAGCCGTTGCGCTCGTGATCTCGAATCCGTCCGCTGCCGTCGTTGCAGATGCCGACCTTCGCGGCACCCAACGCGATGTGGACCATCAAGTACAGGAAGGAGGGCAGACCTGGCTTGAAGCCATACCGGACACAGTGGATGCAGGATGCCCGGCGACGTTGAATGACCTTGTCGAGTACGGCGTCGACCTGCTTGCCGCAGGCGACGTGCTTTGCCCTCCAGACGGCTTTGACGCTCCCAGGAAAGGGGGCGAGCGGTTTCAGGCCAGCCTCCTTCATGATCTCAACGGCGACATCAGGATCTGTAGCGCGCTGAGCGCAGTATCGGCAGGGGTACTTCGTCTTGCGGGCGTTACACAGCATTGGGTCGACGATTTTTTTGCACGCGGTGCAGCGGCTGCGCCACTTCACGTTCGATCCCCGGTAGGGGACAAGGGCTTCGAGGCCGAGGTCGAGGAGTTCCGTGCGGGCGTCGGCGTCGGGAATCTCCCGGCTTCCGGAGCAGTAGTCGCAGGCTCCGTTGCCGGCGTAGACGACGCTGGAGTACCACACGTCAATCTCGTGTAAGCAGGTAAGGCACAGGCAACGCCAAGTGCCCTGCGTGCCGGGAAAGTCCTCCAGCGGTTCGACACTTGCCTCACGGATCTGTGCCTCCGCGACGTCGGCTGGCACGGCGCGTTTGAGGGCCGCCGCAGCAGAGCTCTTGCGTTGTCCGCATGTGAAGCAGGGGCCTTGCCCCTTGGTGATGACGCTGCTGTAGCTGGACCTCGTGGGGCTTTTGCACGTCACGCAGATGGCTGGCCAGGGCTTGTCCGCGCCAGGGTAAGGGACTTTGAGGATTAGGCCGCGCGCGGACATCTCCGCCGCGCGGGCGATGGGATCGATCTTTGCCACGTTGCCTCTGTTGAGTTGAAAGATGCCTCACGCCATGTGGACAGGGCGGGAGCATACGCAGTCCCACTGACAACGAAGAGGTTGCAGTCAAATCGGCCGAATTACCTGTTTTCAAGACCCCGGTACGACGGCAGCCCCACGAGGTACAGCCAGCCCGTCTCGGCCTGCCGCCGCTTCCACAACCGCGCCACGACCTCCTGCTCCGGGTGCCCGAGTACCGGGTCGGCGGGCAGCACGACGCGCACCGGCACCGGGTTGGCCGCGTCATCGGAGGAAGTGGTCACGACCCCACGGTAAGCACCGCCACTGCCGGCTGAAGGATGTCACCGCTCGGGCAGCTTGCGGCGAAGGCCGTCCATCGACTTCTTCACGTCTCCGAGCTGGTCACCGAGCACCCGCATGCGCCAGTCCATGAGCTCCATCCGGGCCGCGACCGCCAGCGACGCGAACGACTGCGCCAGCTGGGCTGCGCCCGCGTCGCCCTCCTGGGCCTTCTTGGCGTAGATCCTGGCGAGCTTTTCGTGCTGCTTTGCGCGTTCTGTCACTTCTTCGTGTGCGGTCATGCAGTCCCTCCCCGGATTGATCCCTCCCGCCGTTGTACCGACCGCGCCGCACAGGCGGGGCGCCTGCGGATTTTTGGCCGCGAAGATGTCCACAGATCGCAGCCCGGGGCCCGCATTTCGCCGAACTCTATGCACAGGCCAGCGCTCATAAGTTCGGTGTCCGCTTCCGGGTGTGAGGTGCCGGGACGCAGACCGAAAGGGCACGGCCATGGCACAAACCAAGTTCGACAAGCAAGTGGAAGAGACCGCCGAGTCGGTGGCGTTCGGCATCGGCAGGTACCTGGCCGGGCGGCCGATGGACGGCGGGCGCAAGACCGACGCGACGTTCTGGCGCTCAGGCACCCGGGTCCTGCCGAAGGCGGAGGGCCGGGTGTCCAGGTCGTCGTACCGGGCCGGGTGGAAGCGGCTGACGTTCCGCGTCAGCATGCTCGCCGTCACTGGGGCGGGCGGCTACCAGGCCGGGTACGTTCACCAGGACGCCACCGTCGCCACCGCCCAGGAGATATGGGCCAACCCGGATCCCGCGCTCGCCGCGCTGGAGCAGACCGGGATCGCCGCGGCGTCGACCGCGGCCGTCGGGACCGCCGCCTACCTCGCGCTGATCTGCAAGCGCCGGGAGCTGATGCGGGAGTGGGTGCTCCCGCTGCACGAAGCCCTCGCGCTGCCGCTGCGCCTGCCGGAACAGACCGACCCGCGCCGCTACCTCCACATCCCGCGCAACTTCTCCGAGGACGACGCGGTGATCCGCGTGGACGTCCCGGGCCGCCTGGACTTCTCCAAGGACCTGGTCGCCGACATCATCGCCACCAAGCTCGCCCTGGAAGGCGTCACCTTCTCCTGGCACCTGGCGGGCCGCGAGACGTACGTGACGGTGAAGAAGACCCGCAAGCCCCCGGCGAAGACGGCCTTCAAGGACCCCAAGGTGCGCGAGATCATGGCTGCCGTCAAGGAGTCCGCGCCCGTCATCGGGATCGGCTCTGCCAGGCGGATCATCGCCGTCGACCTGGACGCGGAGTCTCCGCACATCCTGGTCAACGCCGCCCCAGGCGGCGGCAAGTCGGTGACCCTGCGGTGCATCGCCTGCCAGATGCTCCACCACGGCTCGCTCGTATTCGTCCTCGACACCAAGCGGATCTCCCACCTGTGGGCGTCCAGTCTGCCCGGGGTCACGTACTGCCGCGACATCGCTGACATCCACGACCAGCTCGTCGCCCTCGGCATAGAAGGCCGGCGCCGTACCCGCGTCGCCGACGAACTGGGCATCGACGCCGACCCCAAGGCCATCGGCCCGCGTCTGTTGATCCTCCTCGAAGAGGTCAACGCGACGATGAAGCAACTGGCTCGCTACTGGGAGAAGATCCGCGAGTCCGGCGACCCGAAGGTCTCCCCGGCCCTCGACGCGCTCAACGAGATCCTCTACATAAGCCGCCAGCTGCGCATGCACGTCCTCCTGGTCGCGCAGTTCGCCACCGCCCGCGCCCTCAGGGGTCCGAAGGTTCGCGAGCAGTTCTCCACCCGCATCCTGGCCCGCTACAGCGTCAGCGCCTGGAGGATGCTCGCCCCGGAAGTCCACCCGGCGCCGAAGTCCACCAAGCACCACGGCCGCGCCCAGGTCGTCAGCGGCGGGTCCGCGCGGGAGACGCAGATCCTGTTCTTCACCGAGGCCGAAGCCCGCGAGTGGGCCACCACCGGCAAGAAGGCCGCGGCCGCCGACGGGCCCGCCCCGGTGCAGCTGCACAAACCGCCCGCCGACCCCCTCTCCGACACCCGGCCCACCGGCACCGGAGAACTCCCGCCGGCCCCCGAGCCGTCCGCGAACGAGGACCGGCCCGCCGACGCCCACAACCTCGCCCCGGCCCCGGCCGCCGCCCCGGCGACGCCGCCGGCGACCCCGGCCCCGGTCGACGACGACCAGGCGGTGGGGCTCCGCGAGGCCGCCGAACACCACCTGCCCGACATCACCCTGGCCGCGCTGCGCTTCGCCCGCGCCAACGATCCGGCCTTCCCCGCCTCGGTCGACAAACGCGGCGCCGAACTCCTCTACCGCGTCGGCAACCTCAAGAAGTGGGCCCGCAACCGGCCCAGCGCCGCCACCGGCACCACCGACCTCGACTGCCCCCTGGCGATCGGCGGGTCGGAAATCCGACCCGCCACCCGCCAATCCGGACCTGTCCGCTTTCACCGACACGATCCCCCGGCCCTGGAGAACACCCGGTTCACCAGGCACAGCACAGAGAGGAACCCGCACCATGAAGCAGAAGAACACGCCCCTCACCATGCTGAGCTTCTACGCCCCCGACCTGCGCGAGCAGATAGAGGCGATGCCCGAGGGGACCGCGCTCATCGGCATCAGTATCACCGGCCAAGCCATCGCCGTCGACCTGGACTCCGAATCCCCGCACGTCCTCGTCTGCACCGCCAGCGGCGGCGGCAGCACCACCGTGCTGCGCTCCCTCACCGCCCAGTTCCTGCACCAGGGCGCCCACGCCCTGGTCCTCGACCCCACGCGGATCTCCCACCTGTGGGCGAAGGCCCTGCCGACCGTGACCCACCGCGGGAACGTCGCCGGCATCCACGACGCGCTCCTTGGCCTCGCCGAAGAACTCAAGCGCCGAAACGCCCTCGCCGACGCCCATGACCTCGCCGACGTGCCGCGGCTGATCGTCGCGATGGACAGCACCAACGCCACGTTGAGTCGGCTCGCCCGCTACTGGGAGATGTTCCGGAGCCAGGACGATCCGAAGACGTCCCCGGCCATCACCGCGCTCGAGGAAGCGCTGTGGTCGGGACGGGCGGCCCGCGTCCACGTCATCTTCGACAGCACGCCCCGGACCAGCGTCCTCGGGGCGGCGGCCCACGAACTGTTCGCCACGGTGGTCCTGGCGCGAGTCACGGCTGACACCTGGCAGCGCCTCGCCCCGCTCGCCGGCCCCGCCCCGAAGCAGCTCCACATGCAGCGTGGCCGCGTCCACGTCGTCCAGCACGGCGAAACCCACGAAACGCAGGCGATCTGGATGACCGACGCCGACGTCGTCAACTGGCTCACCGACCCGGACGACCCCGCGAGCTGACCCCGCTCGGACACACCGCGGGCCCCGGGGGATCAGCCATGACGTTCCCGGGGCCCGGAATGGGTTCACGCTGCCCGAACGACCACGCGAAGCTGTTACGCGGTGGCCGGCTCCGGCACTTCGAGGCACTCCGCGACCCGGCGGGCCATCGCGGCCACCTCCGGCGGGAACCGGTCCAGCGACCCGAGGTCGTCGCACAGTTTGGCCCGCAGCCCGTGCAGGCACGCCATCGTGAACAGCACCTCCGGGCTATTCACGGGCTGCTGCGCGGCCTCCGCCTCGCGCTGCCCGCGCCCGTACAGCATCCGCACCGACCCGAGCTCGCTGGCGTCGGCGGGCGCCGTCTGACCGAGCAGGCCCGCCAGGTGTGCCCGGTCGTCCTCCTGCGGTCCGTCGGCCCGGCTCTGCTGCTGGCTGAGCTGGAGGTAGCCGTTCAGAGTCTCCGGGTCCACGCCGTCCTGCTGGCAGTACGCGGCGATGAGCATGGCCGCGCTGTCCATGGTGTCGGCCGCGTCGGTGGCCCGGTACAGCGTCATCCGCTTCCAGTCCCGGGCGACGTCCGAGGCCACGTAGCTCATGACCTCCGGGCAGCGCTCAACCGCCTCGTACACCATCTGGTTGACCGCCCGGCGCAGCGGCTCGGGCATCGGGGTGTGTTCCATGGCCGCACGGTAGAGGAGCCACGCGCCCGGAGTCCGCCGTCGCGGCCCCGTGCTCACCCGGACGGACCAGAAGCCGTCCCGGCCCGCCGGCCGGAGCCGGATGCCCGGTAGGGAGGCGCCCTTGACGTCGGCACCGGCCTGCGGGACGGTCTGCGCAACTACGCGCAACCGAGTCACAGGGGAGTACGTGATGACGCTACGGTTCGTCGGGATCGACCCCAACACCGGCGGCGAGGGATCACCGACGGTGTGGGTGGAAGAGGAGAGCGCGGACCTGGTCCTCCAGGGCGAGGAAGCCGACGCCCTCCTCAAGGCCCTGGTCGGCTCCACCGAGTGGGTGGCCGGCCACAAGACGGGGATCCCCGCGCACGAACGGGTGATCCGGATTCCGTTCCGCATGGTGCAGATTCTCAAGGAGGCGTGCGATGCCGCTGAACGCGCAGCAGCTGAACACCGCGACGTTCGCTGAGCTGCTCGCCGACACCCACCACACGGCGGTCCACCTGGAGATGCGCGACCTGTACGCCGTCGGTGACGAGACGGACGACTACGCCGCCTTCCTGCGTACCGGCGTCCCGAACCTCGATCCGGCCCGCTCGTTCTGGCCGCAGTGGATGCCGCTCGTGCAGGGGGCGGTCGCCCGCGGCGTGGTGATGCGCCGCGCCCGGATCGTCTCCGAGCCGGTCACCGACTACATCCGCTACGAGCACGCCATCACCCCGCTCAACCTCCAGGCCGGGGAGGACGTGCGCTGGCTGCCCCGCCGCCGCGCCTCCGACATCGCGCTGCCCGGCAACGACTTCTGGCTCCTGGACGACCGGCTCGTGCAGTTCCACCACTTCACCGGCACCGGCGACTGGGCGACCGACGGCAAGGAACGCACCACCGACCCGGCTGCCGTCGAACTGTGCCACGCCGCCTTCGAGACGGTGTGGGAGCGCGGCATCCCGCACGAGAAGTACACCGTCCAGGCACCCTGAGCAGCCCATGAGCGCATCCCCATCGTCCAGTGCACAGGCCGCCCGTGAGGCGCTGGCCGTGCGCTTGCAGCACCTGCGCAAGGACGCTGGCCTCACCGGGAAGGAACTCTCCGCCCGGTGCGGCTGGCATCCCGCGAAGACCACACGCATCCAGAAGGGCGACGCCCCGCCCTCCGACGCGGACATCCGCGCCTGGTGCGCGGCGTGCGACGTGGACGACCAGGCCGACGACCTCATCGCCACCGCCCGCGCCGTCGACTCCATGTATCTGGAGTGGCGCCGCCTGCACAAAGACGGAATGCGCAAGGTCCAGCAGAACTGGAACACCCTGCACGAGCAGACCCGCATCTGCCGGGTCTACGTCTCCAACGTCCCGCCCGGCTTCTTCCAGACCCCCGGCTTCGCCACCGCCCTCATGGAGCAGATCACCCGCTTCCAGGGCACCCCCAACGACGTCGCCGAAGCCGTCGCCGCCCGCATCGCCCGCTCCCGCTTCCTCTACGAGGGCGGCCACCGCTACATCGTCCTCATGGAGGAATCCGTCCTGCGCTACCGCACCGCCGACCCCGAGACGATGCGCGGCCAGCTGCGCCACCTCCTGACCGTGATGCCGCTCGCCTCGGTCTCACTGGGGATCATTCCGTTCACCTCGCAGCGCACCGTGTGGCCACTGGAGGCGTTCTACCTCCACGACGACACCACGGCCGTGGTGGAGACGCTGACGGCGGAGATCAAGGTCAAGCAGCCGCGCGAACTCGCCGACTACGCCAAGGCATTCACCGGACTCGCTGAGATGGCCGTGCACGGCGACGCCGCCCGCGACCTCATCCGGGCTGCGATCGACGCCCTGGAGTGAACCTCCGCAATTACCCGCAATCTCGTTGAGAACCGAGCGGCAGGCTCCGTAGCGTCGAACGACACCGACGCACCAGCAACGGAGGCGGTGCCCCATGAGCGCACCCACACCCGCCGGCCCCCAGCCGGAAGACCGCGGCCTCCAGCCGCCCGCCTTCGGCCGGCCCTCCCCGGCGCTGATCGCCCGCGCCGACCGCGGCTACGCCCGCTTCCTCGCCGTCCAGGCCCCGGCCGCCGACACCGGCGACCACGACCAGGACGACGACGTAGCGGGCGCCCGATGAGCGACACCTACACCGTGCTCCACGACCCCCAAGGCCTGATCGAAGCCGAACTCTCTCCGGACCGCGCCCCGCACGAAGCGCTAGTCACCGCCGTCCTCGCGTGGAAGGACCCTGACCTCGAACCCCGCGATTACGCGCAGATCGCCCTCCAACTGACCGGACACGCCCGCGCCATCGCCGCCGACGTCCGCCGCCACGCCGCCGCCCTGCCCAAGAGCGATGGCCGTGGCGCCCTCGCCGAAGTCGTCCTGCGCGAAGCCGACGGACGACTGTCCGTACCGCTGGAAGGCACCGCCCGCTGTGCCCAGAACCGCGCCCGCCTTGTACGGGCCCTCTACACCCGGCTGGACCGCCTCACAGAACCCCTCCCGGCCACCAGGTAGCCCGCACAGGGGTGCGATCCCTGGCTTCGTTCACTTCAAGCGGCAGCGTTTGTCCAGCAGTCTGGGAGGCAGTTGGTGATCCACTGGCTCGCCGATGTTCAGGAGAAATGGGCTCTGGCACAGATCTTGGGGAGCCGTCGCGGAGCGTTACCTTGATGTTCGATTGCGAGGGACTGGCTCGTGTGAGACGGCGTACGCCTTGTCGCCTTACAGCCGGAATTGACGCTCCCTCAGGTACTTGTCGGTCGATGCCGTGGTCGGCTGTGGACGGTGATGGTGCTGGTCATGCAGACCGATGGACCGTTCTGGGACTCGCTGGTGTTCGACGGGATCGACGAGGTGGATGTCGAGGCGGTTACGGCCGCGTTCGGCACGGTCGAGGTGGTGGCGAGAGGCCGCGCGGCCGGGGCTGCCTGCCCGGACTGCAGCCGATTTTCGGACCGAGTCCACGACCGATACCAGCGCAGGCTGAAGGACCTTCCGCTCGTTGATCAGGGCTTTGTGATCCGGCTGACGGTCCGGCGCTTCATCTGCGGGTCGGCGGACTGCCAGCGCCGGACGTTCGCCGAGCCGTTCTCCCGGCTGGCCGCCCCGCACGCACGATTCACCACTCGGCTCAACCACGCCCTGGAGCGAGTGGGGCTCGCGCTGGCCGGGCGAGCCGGCGCTCGGCTGGCCGCCCAGCTGGGCTTCGGTGCGGGACGGATGACCTTGTTACGCAGGGTCATGGCGTTGCCCGATCCGCGGTTTAGACGTTGTTTCTGTTGGTGGTTGCCCTGCGCGGCGGCAGGGTTCGACGTCCTGCTAGAACCCAGTCATGGCATACAGATTCACCGCTCGTGTGGTGGCGGCAGAGATCGATTTGGACAACGACGTAGTGCAGGCCGGTGTCTCCGAAGACGAAGACGGCGAGGGCTTCTTCCTGCTGTTCATGAGCAACATCGGCGAACCGTCCCGGCAGAATGTGTCCCTCGGTTTCGACAGCCATTGCCTGGTAACACCAGACCAGGGAACGGCCTATGGCTGCGTCCGTGGAGTAGCTCTGTCGGACGGGCTGCTCACGGTGTCGCTGGACCCTGCTTCCTTGGATGATCTGGGACTGGATGAGGCTGAGATCGAGGCGGAACTCGACGCGCCCGACGAAGACATCGAGCGGATGCGGGAGGTGCTCGCCCAAGTGCTGGCGTATGGGAGGGAGGAAGCTCGGCCCTGGCGTGTCGACCTGTAGGCGCACCTCTGCGTCATAGTCGGCGGTGGCAGATGAGGACTGCGGCTATGCCGACGAAGGCAAGGAAGTGTTCCGACTTCCGCTCGTAGCGGCGGTGGAGTCGGCGGCAGCCGGCCAGCCAGGACACGGTCCTTTCGACCACCCATCGGTGCCGGCCGAGCCGCTGTGAGGACTCGATGCCCTTGCGTGCAATGCGGTGGCGGATACCGCGCTCACGGAGCCATCGGCGCAGGTGGTCGTAGTCGTAGCCCTTGTCGGCGTGGAGCTTGCCGGGCGGTCGGCGGCGCGGGCCGCGGCGGGAGCGGATGGGCGGGATGCCGCGCACGAGCGGCTCCAGGCCCTGGCTGTCGTGCATGTTGGCGCCGGAGATGCCCAGCGACAGAGGCAGTCCATTCCGGTCGGTGATCAGATGGATCTTCGACCCCAACTTGCCACGATCGGTCGGATTCGGTCCCGTCCACGGCCCCCTTTTGCCGCCCGCACGCTGACGGAGTCGATCACGCACCTCGACCAGTCCAGCTCGCCACGGGCACCGAGTTCGTCGAGGACGACGCGGTGGAGCTTCGCCCACACCCGAGCCTGGCTCCACTGTGCAAAGCGCCGGTAGACCGTGGGCCAGGCCGAGCCGAACACCGGCGGGAGCTGCCGCCATGTGCAGCCCGAGGTGGCGACAAAGATGATCGCGGCCAGTGCCTCCCGGTCACCCGCCCGCCGCCGACCCCCGCCCTGCGGACGCTTCGCCTCCATGGGCGGCACTACCCGCCGGAACAGCGCCCACAACTCGTCCGGCACCAACCGCTCAACCAGATCCGCCATGCACAGCTCAACGAACGATCAAGCCATAAGAAACGTCGTCTTACTGATCGTTTCATAATGAAGTTCGGAGTCGTCTCAAGCAGATGATGCTGCAGGCGAGTTGGAGTAGGCCAAGGTGGAGGTCGGCGCGTATCTCGTAGCGGATCCGGAGCCGCTTGAACTGGTGGAGCCAGGCGAATGTGCGCTCGACGACCCAGCGGGTCTTTCCCAGGCCGGAGCCGTGGGCTGTTCCTTTCCGGGCGATCTTCGGTGTGATGCCGCGGGCCCGGAGAAGGCGGCGGTACTTGTCGTAGTCGTAGCCACGGTCGGCGAACAGCCGGCCCGGCCGGTGCCTCGGCCGCCCGCGGGCCCCGCGGATGCGGGGTATCGCGTCCAGCAGCGGTATCAGCTGAGTGACGTCGTGACGATTTCCGCTGGTCAGCGAGACGGCGAGCGGGGTGCCGTGCCGGTCGACGATCAGGTGGTGCTTGCTGCCCGGACGGGCGCGGTCGACCGGCGAAGGTCCGGTGTGAGCCCCCCTTTGAGGGCCCGGACATGAGAGCCGTCGACTGCCGCGTCGTCCATGTCCAGCAGGCCCGCGGCCCGCAGCTCGGCCAGCAGTACCTCGTGCAGCTGCGGCCAGACACCGGCCTCGGTCCAGTCCCGCAGCCGACGCCAGGCCGTCACACCGCTGCAGCCGACCTGTTCGGCCGGAACGTCCCGCCAGCTCACGCTCTTGCACAGCACGTAAACGATGCCCCGCAACGCAGCCCGGTCATCCGCCGGCAACCGCCCGGGATACCGATGCCGCCGCGGCGGACGAGCAGGCAACAGCGGGGCCACACGCTCCCACAGGTCATCAGGCACAAGATCAGCAGACACCCAACAGATCCTGCCGACACATCACCCAACCGCCAAGACCCACAACGAACTTCATTCTGAAACGATCAGTTAGTACGCCGCGGGTGCTGGGTGTGGACGACTTTGCGATCCGTCGCGGTCAGACCTACTCCACGGTCTTGACCGGCGTTGAAGACCATCGCGTAGTCGATGTGCTCCCGACCCGTGAAGCCGGGTCCTTGGCCGCCTGGCTGATCCGCCACCCCGGCGTGGAGATCATCTGCCGGGACCGGGCGGGCGCCTACGCCGAGGGTGCTCGGCGCGGTGCCCCCGACGCTCTGCAGGTCGCCGACCGGTTCCATCTGTGGCAGGGCCTCGGCCGAGCCGTGGAGACCTGCGTCGCCGCCCACCGCGACTGCCTGCGCAATCCTTCGCCCAGCGGCATGTTGCCGGAGGCCACCGGAGAGGCTTCCGGTCGGCCGCAGGACGACTCGGAGCCCGTCGGCCGACGGGCCGAGCGGAAGAAGGCAGCACATACTCTGGTCCACGAGTTGCTTGCCCAGGGTCACTCACGCCGGGCGATCGCCCGGCACCTGGGCTGGGGCCTCAACACCGTGCTCCGGTACGCGGCCGCCGCACGCTGGCAGGACACCATCCGCGAGAACCGGCCCCGGCCCAGCAGACTGGACCCCTACAAGCCTTACCTGGAGCGGCGATTCGCCGAGGGATGCACAAGTGTCACCCGGCTCCACGGCGAGCTGGTTGCCGAGCACGCTCCCGTCAGCTACGCCATGGTCCGCGCCCACATCGCCACCTTGCGCGGGGCTCCGTCTGCCGCACCGCCCCGGCCGCCGACGGTGCGGCAGGTGACCGGCTGGCTCACCCGTCACCCCGCGACCCTGACCGAGGAAGACCGGGCCGGCCTGAAGGAGGTCCTGGCCCGCTGCCCCGAACTGGACAAGGCGGCCGGACACGTCCGCGACTTCGGCGAGATACTCACCGACCGCCTCGGCTCCACGCTCCCCACCTGGATCGACGCAGTCGACGCCAGCCAGCTCCCCGGCCTCACAGGCTTCGCACTCCACCTGCTCCGAGACCTCGACGCCGTGACAGCCGGGCTCACACTCGACTGGAGCTCGGGCAGCATCGAGGGCGCCATCAACCGCATCAAGAAGATCAAGCGACAACTCTACGGCCGAGCCGGATTCGAACTACTCCGCAAAATGATCCTGCTCCAGTAACACTCCGAGACTCCCCCCCAAGATCTGCACGAGAACCGAGAAGTAGGAACGGCGGGCGTGTAAACAGGGGTCCATGCAGGTGCCCAGCCGTGGCAGGATGGCCACATGTTGATCCGAAAGGGCGATGCCGCGTAGGCGTCCCAAGGCCGTCCGTGCAGAGCGGTGGCGGCCACAATGGCAGTATCCGGTCCTGAGGGTTCGCGGCGTCTCCGCGCGGACTCGTGCAGCGATCCGACGGGTCGAAGACCAGGAGATGTGGCCCAACGCGGTCGCTCATGCGCTCTCTCGTTTCGAGTGGGCTTTTAAGCAGCCTGGACGCTACCTGAACGCCTCCGAGTCCTATTCACCCGGAATAGAGGTGGAAGATGCCCGTGATGACCTGGAGCGGGCGATGCTGCACCTTCCTCCCGGAGCCAAAAGGGACTTGGGCCGGCTGATCACGCGCATCGATGAGGAATTCGAGCGCCGTACCTTGCCGGAGCCCAACAACATTGAGTGGGCAATGATGGGCTGGTGGTGGACCAGAATGCGTGAGCGCTGACGGGCCCCGGCGCTCGTGACCCTCCCCTGCAATCGAAAGCCACCGTCACCCTCCGCGACGGCTCCCCAAGATCTGTGCCAGAACCGAGAAATGAAGGCAGTCTGATGTCCGGGATGATCGGGAGGAGTCCAGATCCGCGAGGGAAGGAACAGCGCGATGGCGATCAGAGGGCTGAGCCCAGAGAGGACGGCCCGCCTTGAGGCGCTCGTCGATGAGTGCTGGCCGCTATTGGCAGGGGACGACGGGATGGCCGCTGTGCAACGGCTGCTGAGTGAGCGCCGGGTCGAGGTGCTTGATGCGGTGGTGATCACGCGCGAACTGCTGGGGGCGGGTCCCACGTCGCTCGCGGAGGCGAAGACCATCGTTCTGACGAGCCCAGGCAGAGGGCGTGAGCTGAGGGTGCATGAGCAGTTCATGGACGGCTTGGAGCAGGACGGCGCCCTCGGCCAGTGATGACAGGCTGGTCGGTGGCCCGCCACCCGCGAGGGTGGCGGGCTGAAGGAGAGGCTTCAGACGGCCATGGCGGGTTCTTCAGCCCGGCAGCGGTTGGAGCCCGCCACCAACTGCCTGCGGTGGAGGACTGCACGCCGTGGGGGAGGAACCGCACGAGACTCACCTTGCCCGGCTTGCTGCCCAGCGCCCGGCCGTCGCCTGATGCCGACACAGCACGGCCCGTGATGATCCACCTTTTACCGCTTATCAGAGGGGGAGGGCCTCATCAACCATGGCCTTCAGGTCTGCCGGCAGATCAGGTGAGTCCCTCCAGTTCTGGGCGATCAGCAAGAGCGCGACCCATGCGTCACGCGCCTCAGCGTTCGATTGACCGGAGAAAACCGCATCCAGTACCCGCCTGGCAAGACCGTCGACAACCTCATACAAGGCATTCGAGACCTTGCTCACGTCATCGAGAGGCGAGCCCGCAGCATGAGATGGTGCACCGTTGAGCCGGATGGTGACTGAGGCAGCCGAGTACGTTCTTCCATGGAGGAAGTCACGAAGGCTGCCAACTTGACGACGAGATGGCAGAAGCGGCTGATCAGGACTCTGAGACACTCCGTCACCCTATGGGAGTCACCCACGACGAAGTCCCGAGCGTCTGCGGGCCGTTGCGACTGTCCACCGGTTCGCCCTCCCAGAAGGACTTCAAACCCCATACCGTAGTCGTTCAGACCTGGGCCGGATCACGCACGCCCGCCGACAGCCCAGAGCCCCCAACACCCGAACCACCCCGAAACTTCAGGCTGACAACCACCAGGCAACCGCCTCTGGCACCGGCCTCATTCGGGCACCACTTCGAACGGACCCGAGAAGCGACAAGGATCCCGCCCGGTCAAAGGATCGGACGGGATCTCGTCAACTACTCCCGAGCCAACTCAAGAACAGCCGCTGATCTCGTCCAGGAGGATTCAGCGGGCGAGGGTGATGGTGATTTCAGTGTCGTCGCAGCCGGCCGCGATCTGCTCGATCGCGGCGTGTTCGGCCGGGTCCGTGGTCAGGGTCCAGCGGGTTTTGACGGTGACCCAGTCCTTCAGGTAGCGGCAGGTCGCGGATTTGGCCGGGGGCATCCATTGGGCCGGGTCACGGTCGGCCTTGGACTGATTGGCACTGTCGTGGACCGCGAGGAGGGAGCGGTCGTCGTCGAGGTCGTTGGCATAGGCCTGGCGTTCGGCGGGGGTCCAGGCCGCGGCGCCGAGTGGCGGGGAGCGTCATTCCAGTTGTGCTGTATTCAGAACCGTTAGTGGCGTGGGCCTTGTGTCAGGGGCGAGCGCTTTGGTGCTTGGCCGGGGACAGTACTGATCTTGAATACCGGGCCTGGACGCGGTCCGGCTGCATCCCTCTGGAGCGGGTCTCGCGGTTGCTCGAACGAGGCCATGCCGACGAGGTGGAGCCACAGGCCGGAGACGGTGGGGTGGTTCGCCGCCTTGGCGTGGGCTCGGGTGATGTGTTCTCAGGATCGAGAGGCCGACGCGTTGGAGGCACTCGCCCCTTAGCCAACGATTTCGCCACCTGGTCAATCCTCCTGGACGAGGCACGATGCACCGACCTTCCTGCTGGTTGGGGCGCACGGGATGGCATACACGTCACCGCGGCACCGACGCCTGGCTGGTGACGAGGCAAGGCGGCGGCAGGCGTTCCTTGGGCTTGCTGAGGACTGCCCGGTGGCGGTCGTCAGCTACGGGCCCTTCGTGCAGAGCGGACGGAACCGGAGGAGACCAGCTGGCCGCTCAGGGAGAGGAGGCGGCCTGGTGCCTGGGTTGTGCTGCTGCCAGGAGTCGGAGCCCCTTTGCCGAGGGGCTGTCCGGCGGGGCAGTCCAGATGACGATGTGCTGGTCAGGCGTGGTGGAGCTGGTCAGGGTGTCCCAGTCCAAGGTGAGGGTGCCGGCGACGGGGTGGTGGAAGACCTTGTTGCCGGTGCCCTGGACAGCGACTTCGCGGTTCTGCCACCAGCGCTGGAAGTCGGCGTGCGGGGCCATGCGTTCCAGGAGGTGCTGGAGGCGGGGGTCGTCGGGGTGGTGCGCAGTGTGCATGCGCAGGTAGGCCACGCAGGCGCGGGCGCCTGCGGACCAGTCTTCGTAGAGGGCTCGCAGGGTGGGGTCGTTGAACAGAAGCCAGACATAGTTGCGGTCGGCTTCAGGGACCTGTGCGAAGTCGGCGAGGAGGGCGGCCGCGAGCTGGTTCCAGGCCAGGACGTCCATGGTGTCGGACAGGATCAGAGCTGGTGACTCGGTGAGCTGGTCGAGGAGCCTGCGGCCGTGCTCGGTGATGTCCCGGCTGGAGCGGGCGGGCGGTTCGCTTCGAGATCTGCCGGCGAGCTCGAAGAGATAGGTGCGCTGGTCACCGGTGAGGCGCAGGGCGCGGGCGATGGCTTCTAGGACAGGAACGGATGCCTGCATGCGGCCCTGCTCGACGCGGGTGTAGTAGTCGGTGCTGATCGCCGCGAGCTGTGCGACTTCCTCGCGGCGCAGGCCCTTCACCCTGCGTTGGGTTCCGGTGTCGGGCAGGCCGACCTGGAGGGGGTCCAGGTCGGCCCGGCGGGCCTTGAGGAAGACGCCCAGTTCTTTCGGGTCACCGTTGCCTCTGTTCATGGTTCCAGTGTGACCGCCGTCGGTGGCGAGTGTGGTCAGCCGGACGCAGTGCCGCTGCCCCTGCCGCTGTCCGCGGGGGCCGGGGCGGTGCCGTCTGTCCAGGAGGAGAGGATGCGCAGTGCGTCGTGGGAGGGGGAGCCGGGTTCGGCGGTCCAGACGACGAGGTGCTGGTCGGCGTCGACGGTAGGGGCGAGGGTGTCCCAGTCGAGGGTGAGCTCGCCGACGATCGGGTGCCGCAGGACCTTGGTGCCGACGCCGCGTACCGCGACGTGGTGAGCGGCCCACCAGCTGCGGAAGTCGGCGTCCCGGACCGACAGCTCGCCGACGAGCCCGGCCAGACGCTGGCTGTCGGAGTCTCGCGCTGCTTCCATACGCAGCTGGGCAACGCAGGTGTGGGCGACGTTCTCCCAGTCGGCGTACAGCTCTCGCATGGCGGGTTCGGTGAAAAGCAGACGTATGTAGTTCCGATGCTTTTCTGGAACCTTGGAAAAATCGGCGATCAGAGCAGCCGCGAGGGGATTCCAGGCAAGAATGTCCATGCGGCGACCCAAGATGATTCCCGGGGTCGTGCCCAGGTCGGCGAGAAGCCTTCTCAGGCGGGGCTGCACTTTCTGTGCCGCGCGGCGCGGCGGGCGGGCAGCGGGGCGGCCGGCGAGTTCGAGCATGTAGGCGCGCTGGTCATCGTTCAGGTTCAGGACGCGGCCGAGAGTGTCGAGTACGGGCGCGGACGCCTGCATACGGCCCTGCTCCAGGCGGGTGTAGTAGTCGGTGCTGATGGCGGCGAGTACGGCGACCTCCTCGCGGCGCAGCCCGTGGACACGGCGGCGGCCGCCGGTTTCGGGCAGTCCGACTGCGCCGGGGCTCAGCTCGGCCCGGCGGGCTTTGAGGAAGGCTCCGAGTTCGTCAGGGCGCGCACTGGTGGTCATGGTCGCCAGTGTGTACCCGAACGCAACTTCGGTAGCAGGGATATTTTTATCCCTGGATGGATTGCTCCGGGGATGAAAGTGTCCTCTGGTAGAGGAACGTGGCACGTGTGAACGTATTTTATGTGGCCGGGAGGAAATCGCTTGCGGACCGATATGAATTTCCGGTTCCAGGATTTCCACGTCACGAATTTCTCTGTATCCGACGGGGGCGTCCACGGCGCCCGTGCGTAATGAAGGAGCTGGATGCCGATGCCCGCCATCGAACGCGTCCTCGTCGTAGGCGCCACCGGCCGCACCGGACGTCACGTCGTCGCCGCGGCAGCCACCCAGGGGCTGACCCCCGTGGCGCTTGCCCGCGACGAGTCCCGTGCCCGAAAGGTCCTTCCGGGCGGCACCGAGATCGTGGTCGGCGACCTCACCGCCCCGGACACCCTCGGCCAGGCCGTCCGCGACATCGACGCGGTGATCTTCGTCCACGGCTCGGACGACGACTCCCGCCCCGAGTCCTTCGAGCGCATCGACTACGGCGGAGTCGCACACGTCCTGGGCGCACTCGGGGACCGCCGGCCGCGGATCGTCCTGCAGACAACGATCTTCGTCACCCGCCGGGACCACCACTTCAACGACAGCGGGCACGCCCTGGACTGGAAGCGCCGCTCCGAGCGGCTCGTCCGGCTCAGCGGAGCCCCGTACACGATCGTCCGTCCGGGCTGGCTGGATGCCGGCGAGGGCGGGGCCCACCTGAGGATCGAGCAGGGAGACACCGGTGAGGCCGGCATCGGCCGCGACGCCCTGGGCGCCCTCCTGGTCGAGGCACTCCTCGACGACACGGCGCTCGACAAGACCTTCGAGGTCTTCTCCGGACCCGGCCCCGCCACCACCGACTTCACCGCCCTGTTCACCGGGGCCGAGCCGGACGCGCCCGGCGCGCTCGACGCGGTCGAGGACAGCCCCAACATGCCGCTGGACGCCGAACCGGCCCGCGTCCGCGACGACTTCGCGCACCTGCGCACCTCTTGAGACCACCCCACCGCACCACACGACACAGCAGGAGCACCACGATGGAAGCCATCACCTTCCCCAACGGCCAGATCACCATGGCGGGCAACCTCTACCTGCCAGAGGGCCTCGACCGCACCAGCCGCCACGCCGCGATCGTCGTCGTCCACCCCGGCGGCGGCGTCAAGGAACAGGCCGCCGGCCTGTACGCGAGCAAGCTCGCCGAGCAGGGCTTCATTGCCCTCGCCTTCGACGCCTCCTTCCAGGGCGACAGCGGCGGCGAGCCGCATCACCTGGAGGACCCCTACGCCCGCGTCGACGACGTCCGCGCCGCCGTCGACTACATGCAGACCCTCGACTTCGTCGACCCCGAGCGGATCGGCACCCTCGGGGTCTGCGCCGGCGCCGGCTACAGCGTCAACGCCGCCATGACCGACTACCGCATCAAGGCCCTGACCACCGTCAGCGCCGTCAACATCGGCACCAACTTCCGCCGCGGCTGGTACGGCACCGACTCCGACGCCGCTGCCGTCCCCACCCTCAAGGCCGTCGCCCAGCAGCGCACCGCCGAAGCCGCCCAGGGCGCCGAGCCCACCTACCTGCCCTACGTCCCGGCGGAGCCGGACGAGAACACCCCGCGCGACCTGGTCGAGGCCGGCGACTACTACCTCACCCCGCGCGCCCAGCACCCCAACGCCAAGAACAAGTTCCTCTTCACCAAGAGCGTCTCGCGGATCTTCACCTTCGACGCCTTCCACATGGTCGAGGACCTCCTCACCCAGCCCCTCCTCGTCGTCGCCGGCAGCGAGGCCGGATCGCTGTGGATGTCCACCGAACTCCACGGCCGCGCCCGGACCACCAAGAAGCTCCGCATCGTCGAGGGCGGCACGCACATGGACTTCTACGACATCCCCAAGTACGTCGACCAGGCCATCGCCGAGGCCGTCCCGTTCTACAACGAGCACCTCGCAGCCAAGCCGGCCGACCAGGGCTGACAACACCCGTTAGACGACGGCGGCGGCCGGGCATCCATGTCCGGCCGCCGCCGCGCGACACCTGACCAGCCCGATTCGGCGGGCACCCAGCCCGCCACCTTGGTTGAGGAGAATCCGACCATGAGCAGCGTGCCCGAGTCATTGAGACTGCGGCGGGAAGTGTCTCCGCTGGAGCTGTTCTACGACCTCGTCTTCGTCTTCGCGGTCTCCCAGCTCTCCCACCACCTCCTGGAACACCTCACCTGGCGCGGCGCCGCCGAGACGGGTGTCCTGCTGGTGGCGGTGTTCGGCACGTGGGCCTACACCAGCTACGAGGCCACGCTCCTCGACGTCCACCGCGACGTCACCCGGTGGATGATCGTCATCGTCATGGGCCTCGGGCTGTTCACGAACGCCGCGATCCCCGGCGCCTTCGACGACCGGGCCTGGGCGTTCGTGATCCCGCTCCTCGCGATCCTGTTCTTCGCAGGCGCCGTGACCGCCCTGGCCGCCCGCACCGACGCGCTGCGCGAACACTTCCGCCGCACCCTGGTCTGGATGGCGGCGTCCGCCCCGCTGTGGATCAACGGTGCCGCGGTCGGCTCCGGACCCCGGCTGTGGTGGTGGGCGGCCGCAGCCCTGATCGACCTCACCGGCACCTGGCTCGCCCACCCGCTGCCCGGCCAGACCCTCAGCAGCCGCGAACTCGCCTTCGATGCCGACCACATGCTCGAACGCCTCCGTCTGTTCTTCATCATCCTGCTCGGCGAGACCGTCCTCACCGCCGGCCGCACCATGTCCGAGGCCCCCGTCGACGTTTCCAACGTGCTCGCGACCGCCACGGTTTTCACCGCCCTGGTGTGCCTGTGGGCCGCCTACTTCGGCGGCGGCGAGGACGTCATCACCGACTCCGTCGCCAACAGCCCCGATCCCGTCCGGTCGGTCCGCCACGGAGTCAACAGCGCCTACCTGGTCCTGGCCGCTCTGGTTGCCCTCGCCGTCGGCAGCGAACTCGCCATCGCCCATCCCACCGGCCACGGCTCCACCAGCCTCGCCCTCCTCCTCTTCGGCGGCCCCGCCCTCTACCTCGCCACCACCGCCTGGTTCTTCGGCACCACCGCCGGCGGCGCCTGGAAGGAACGCCTCCTCGCCGCCACCGTCCTCGCCGCAACCGGCGTTGCCGCCATCTGGCTCCCTCCCCTGGCCTCCCTCGCCCTCCTAGACCTCATCCTCGTCGTCACCGCCACCGTCCTCACCCGGGCGCACCGACGGCTGACCAACTCCCTTCAAACGACGACCACAGCCTGAAACGCAGTCGCCGCTTCGGCCCGTCGATGACGACAACTGCCGCGCCGCTGCAGAGACCAAGGCCGAAAACCCACCCGCCCAGGCCGACACCCGCCGGCCCAGCCCCTTCCCCACCGCACTGACTCCGAGGAAAACAGCATGGAATTCGTAGAGCCCCGACCCACCGGCAAGGGCCCTGGAGACTGGTTCAACGGCGACGTCTGGTTCGACGTCATCCACGCCGGTCAAGAGCCTTCCCGCCTGCGCGCCAACATGGTGCGTTTCGCCCCGGGCGCCCGCACCGCCTGGCACCACCACGCCGTCGGCCAGACCCTGCATGTCGTCGCCGGTATCGCCCTGATCGGCACCCGCGACGACATCGTCTTCGAGGCACACCCGGGCGAGACGGTCATCTGCCCGCCCGGCGAGCAGCACTGGCACGGCGCCACCCCCGACCGCTTCATGCAGCACATCGCCATGTGGGACGGCACTGCCCCTGGGGACGAGCGGCCCGAGACGACCTGGTTGGAGCACATCACCGACGAGCAGTACGCCGCTCCGCGCACCCGCAGCCACTGACATGCCCCGCAGGCACGATCCGCCAAGAGACTGTCCGGAAGTCTGTTTACTGCACACAAGCACCCGCCACCACACTCGTGCCGATGACACGCCTGTGGTCCGACGAGCCACCATTCTGAAGCCCTGACCGAGTGGAGGTGATGACGGCCCGTCAGCCGATGGTTGGTGGAGCGTCCTTACGGTCGATGGCAGCCGGCACCGGCGTGCCACCTTCCCGAGTGGAACGACGGGCTTCGAGGTAGGCGGTCCAGTCGGTGGCCGCGCGGCGCCGCCAGTGTTCGGCGGTGACGGGGTGGAGTCCGAGGAGGGGTGCGAGGACGGCTGGTGGGAGGTCGTTGGCGAGCTGGACCAGTGCGGTGGTGCGGGCCAGCCGGATGGGGATGTGGTGGGTGGCCAGGCGCCGGGCGAGGGCGATGGAGGAGATGTGCTGGCCGGGGCGGGTGCCGGGGAAGAGCCAGCGGTGCGGTGAGTTCACCGCCCAGCCGGAGGGAGGTGGCTGGGCGGCGAGTTCGGCCAGGAGGAGCGCGACGGGCTCGGGCAAGCGGATGGGGGTTTCGGCGAGTACGAGCACCGGGTGGGAGTCGACTTCGCTCAGGGCAGTGACGGGTAGGGCCGCGATGCGGGCGAGGTGCTGGCCGAACAGCAGGAGTACTGCACTGGCGGCCCGGACATCGAGTGAGAGGGCGGTGTCGGTCAGGCTTTGGTGAAGAAGTTCCCAGTGGGAGTCCTCGTCGAGTCCGACCGGGGCCTTCTTGGGGCGGTGGGGCACCAGGAGCGGGTGGCTGTGGCCGCGGCGTGCGGCCCAGACCACGAAGTCACGGACCTCGTAGCGCGTGCTCGGGGCACCGGCGAGCCAGGCGTCGACCTGGTGCTGGGTGACGTCCGCAAGATCGAGTCCTTGTTCGCGTATGGCGGTGAGGAAGGCCACGGCAGTGTTGATCCGGGTGTAGGCCCAGCGAATGCGGTGCTTCGAGCCGGCGGGGCGCGGGCTCGCCCTCCGCGCGCGGGGCAGCAGCGACCAGCGGACGTAGGGAGACAGGAGCAGGGCGTGTTCGGGGTGGCTCCGCACGGTTCGGGCGAGGTGGCGCTCGATGCGGGCCACGAGTTCGTCTCGCTCTGGCAGTACTTGGTAGGTGACCAGGATGCCGCGCAGGTAGTCGATGGTCTGGGCGTCGCCGCGGCCCACGTCGCGGGCAAGGCAGTCCAGGTCCTCGTGGGTCGGTGTTCGTTCGGCGGCTAGGTCGGTCAAGAGCCGGGCGGAGTGGGAGTTGCGGACCCAGTTCAGTACGGTCCTCGGCTGGTCACACTCCAACAGCGCGGCCCGCATGGGCTCGAACCGGCTGCGCGTTGTGGCGGGCACGGCATCGAAGAGGGCGTCGAGCTGGTCGCGGAGAGTGCAGCGGTCACACAGCCCTCGCACCATGTAGGAGCGCGGGTTTCCGCAGTGCGGGCAGGCGTACGGGTCGGCGTGTCCCGCGCACGGGCCGCAGACGCGGCGGCTGTCCCGCCGGGCGATCAGCACCCTGGTGCGCTCGCACACCGGGCAGATGCCGGGGGTGCTTCGGGCACGCCGGTAGCAGGGCTTGCAGACCGGGCCGAGCGGCCAGCGGGCGCAGACCTGTGCACTGGCGGTGCACAGCGCACAGGGAGCTGACGGCCGGGGCCTGCATGTGGTGCACGGGTCCCGGTCGGATGGTCTGGCGCACGCCGAGCAGGACCGGGTCGCGGCGACTTGGCGACGTCGGCATGGCGCGCATGTCTGGTTCGAGGGCCTTGCCCGGGTCTCGCCGCAGGCCGCACAGGGCCCCACGTTGCCGCGCCTGGCGAGCGTGCCTTCGCAGCCGAGGCAGACCCGGCCGCCCGGTACTGCCCGCCGCAGCGGGCGCACCCGCCCGCACCGCAGGCAGGCCGCGGGCCTGACACCGGCAACACCGGCGTCGGCGAGCGTCGCGATCAGTGCCTGAACTGAGCGCGGTGCATCGGATGCGCCGCTGACCAGAGCATCGGGGTGCCGACGCAGGTGATTGCGAATGCGCGTGCGTGCGGGCGGCGTCATGGCGGCCACGATCCGCGCCGCGTCGTCGGTTGGCAGCTCCGGAAGGAAGGCGGTCATCCTGTCGGCGAGTTCCACCCACTCCGGCGGCGGGCCCGCACGCCGACCGCTCACAGGCCGTCCGGGCGCCGGACCCGCACCCTCCTCACAGGCGGGACGGCACCGGTCGAGGTGACGGTTTCATCCGACGCGGTCGGCTTGGCAACCTGGCGCCGGACCTCCTTCACAGTGATCAGGTCGGCCGGCGAGCAGTCGAGGATCCCGCACAACGCGGCGAGGGTGTCCATCGACAACCGTTGCGGAGGCTGAGTGACCAGTCGGAACACCTGCTCACGCGACAGGTGCACCCCGTACTCCGCCAGACGCGGCACCAGGTCCGTGGTCTGGAACATGTCCCGCTCGGCCATCAGCAGCCGCAGGTTCCACTCAACCCCCATCCGCTTCATCACCGCGGCCCCCTTCCCGTCCCGCCCGTGCGCTCCAGTCGCCGTGCCAACGACGCCTCCAGCAGCCGGTTGCGGTATTCGTCCGACACCCACGTGTACAACGCCGTCGTCGATGCATAGGCATGGCCGACCTGCTCCTGCACGAAGCGCTCCGGATAGCCGAACTCGATCAGGTGCGTGATGTAGGTGTGCCGCAGGCAGTGCAGCTCCAACTCCTCCGGCAGCCCCGCGTGGTTTCGGATCTCGGTGAACACCTCGTCGATGCGCCGCACGCCGAGCCGCCCGCACCGCTCCGACATCCACAGCGCGGGATGCGCGCCTGGCGAGAAGGAGCCGCGGACCGCACTCACCCACTCCTCCAGCACAGGGACGATCCAGTCGACCTCCGGCACCGTCAGCACCGTGCGCCGCTTGGGCGGACTGCCCCGGGAGGCTTTCCCGAACCGCACCTCCAGCGCACCGAACCGCCCGTACGCCTTCGCTCTGGCGTTGTGCCGCAGATCGGGCAGGTCCAACATCGACGTCTCCCGCCGCCTCGTCCCGTACGCGTAGATCTGCTTGACCAGCACCGCGTCCCGCCACGAGGCCAGCACACCCTTCCGGCGACGCTTCCTCGCCTGCTCCACCCGGTCGTCCGCCGCGTCGAACAACGCCTGCAACTCGTCGTAGGTCAGCGCCCTGCGCCCGGGCCGGCCCTCGAACTCCGCAACGTGATCGGCCGTGTTCCAGTCGTGGCACACCTGGACCGGGAACTGCCCAAACGCCTCCTGGCAGGCCGAAGCCCACCCGTAGCGTCCGTCAGTGACGAACGCACAGAACATCTGCAGGTCACCCTGCTGCCCGCGCACCGTCGAATGCGCCAGCGGAGTCTCACCCGACAGTCGATGGGAGAAGTACGCCTCGACGTCCTCCGGCGACCATTCCCACGGATAGGTCCCCGTGAAGAGCGCGAATCGCCGCACCAGACTCAGTCGGTCCTCGATCGTCTTCCTCGCCAGCAATCGGCTCCGTTGCTGTTGCTGCCACCCCGCCAGCATCGCCTCGAACATCGCCGGCGCGGGATCCAGCGCCCGCACGTTCCCCGGGACCACCAGCCGGAACGCACCCGGCACATCGACTGCCCGCACGACTCACCCCCACAGTTGCACCTGATGCAACATCGTGGCGTCGAATCTGCTTCAGGCCAGCTCAGATACCTCGCGATCACTCGAACGAAGGACCTCGACCGCCCCCTTCGACCAGGTCATCGCCGTGCCCGCCTGGTGCGACATCGATGCATCCACCGCAACTCCGCCTACTTGGAGTCCCAGGCTTCGCCGAGGGGGACCATGTGATCGATGTCGACGTCGTCCTTGGTGGTCTGGGTGGTCTCGTCGTACCAGGACCGCCATTCGCCCGTGCCGACGGTGATGGTGCAGCGGCCGGTGATCTGCGGCGCTGTCACCGCGTCCCGGAGCAGCACCTCGTTGCGGGTGTTGCAGCCGTCCCGGTCGGCGTCGATCCAGTGCTTGAACTGCTCGCGGGAGTACCTGGCGCGGGGCCCTTCGTCCTCGACGGGGAGGGAGGCAACCAGTTCCGACAGGGGAGCGGTCACCACGTCGCCCGGCACGGCCTCGGCCGTGCCGGAGGGCAGGAGCAGGAGAGCGGGCGCGGCGGCGAGCGAAGTAACAGCAGCGAGCACTGTGCGCAGGAGCTTCATGCCGGATCTACGGGTCAGGGACGGTCCGGGTGACGGTCTGACCTTGCGGTTCATCCGAACGTGCGCCCCGGCCGGACCGGGACGGTTGTGGGGGATGTGCGGCCGCGCGTGATGCTCCGTCGGCTCTGCGTGCGCCCGACGGCGGCTGTTGTCGGCGTACTCGTGAGAGTGCTCCACTGCGTACGGAGATCTGTGCACCAGGCTTCTCCTGCGCGAGTCTCCAGCAGATCCACGGCCGAGTACGCTCCCCTCGAAAAGGGGGGTGTCATGGAATCACTCGGAACCCTGTTTATGGCCGCAGCCTGGGGTGTTCCGCTGGCGGGCTTGGTGGGCGGGGTGATCGCCGTTGCGGCCATCACGCGTTGGCGTCGCCGGGCGATCAGTGCTCTGGAGCGGGCCGATGAAGAGTGAGGCCTCTGATGAGTTGGTGCGGGTCCAGGGTGGCCTACGGCCGCCGCGGGGGAGGCGACACAGGAACCCCTTCCCCGACCCGCTTCCCCCGCGGCGCCCACCCGTCCCCGTGCCCGGACCATGTGACAGCGGGCACGGGAATCGACCCCGAAAGGCATCACACCGTGTCCCTCACCCTCACAGCACCCGACCGCGGCGGCATCGCCCGCGTTGCGGTCACCGTGTTCGCCGTTGCCGCCGCGTTCCTCGTCCCGGCCGCCCAGGCCCAGTCGGCCGCCGGGTGCGCATCGCACACCACCGGTGTGTGCCGGGCCGGCAGCCCGCACCCGGCAGGCGCGACCGCGCAATGCAAGGACGGCACCCTCAGCTACTCGAAGACCTTCCGCGGCACCTGCAGCGGCCACGGCGGCGTCCGCTACTGGTTCAAGTAGGTTCACCGGCCGACGGCACGGCGGGGGTACCCGCCACGCGCGGCGGCCGGTATGCAAGGACTGCGGACAGAAGTTCACCGACGACCGCTGGAAAGCGGTCGAATACACCCGGGACTGGAGCAGACGCCAGCCGCACCCGCACCTGTGCGAGCACTGCCAGGCCCGGACCGTCACAGCCAAGCAGCAGACCGAAGCACGCGCCGAGGAACACGCGCGCCAGGAGGCGGAGGACCAGGCCGCCGCGCAGAAGGCCAGTAGTTGGCTTTCCCGCTTCCGTACCTGACCGGCAGGCCACGGCGACCGACCACGCGGACGACCCCAAGGACCTGGGCAGACCCGCGGGGTCGGAATTGGCACCACGCCCCTGTCAGCATCTGCCTGACGGCTCGCCAAGCCCGCTTCCGTCTCCACCTGCCCGACGACGTACGGCATCACCGCACAGCTCCGTCCCCGACCAGCGGCCGGGCGCGCTGCCATGTCCAGGGCGGATCAGAGTTCGACGATGGCCCAGATGCGGCGACCGTCGGGCCCGGTGTCGGTACCGCACCCGGTGACGGGTTGGTGGGCGGTGATCTGGTGGAGGACATCCCCACCGGCGTCGTCGAGTCCAGTGGCGAGCCCGGTGTGGTGAGAAAGGGCGAGGATGCATGCCTGCCCGTCCTGGTCCGACAGGTGTACGGACACTGTCGTGCCCCCGTCGGCGACCGCGGCCTGCACGAGGAGCGTCGTCACCGCCTCCACCGCCTCCACCGCTGCGGGCGCCGCCCGGAGCTTCCACTTCCCCAGCTGCTCCACCACCGCAGCCCGGGCCTTCCCCGCCGCCCACGGCGCCGACTCCAGAACCCAGTTCGCCCCGCGCCGGTTGGCCATGCCCACCCCGCGCCGGGCCGTAGGCACTACCTGGCTGGGCGGGGGCTTCGGGTCCTGCGGGTTCGGCCGGGGCGGGTTCGGCGGCTTCTTCGGAGGCGGCGGAGTCTTCGGCGGGTACGACGGCGGCGTCGGGCCGGCTTCCACGGGCAGTGACACGGGGCCTCCCAGGGTGCGGGGCGGGGATGGAGCCGTCCGGTTCAGCGTAGGCGCGCTGCACGCAGTGGTGGCCGGTTTGGGCAGATCGGGCCCCGGCACCGCCGTCCCTGTCGTCGCCGACGTCCCTGTCTTGGCCGGCGAACTGGTCGACAGCCAGTTGTGGTGTCTCAGAACCTTGGCTACACGAACGGTGGCCCTGGCCGTGGGGAACCGCACTGCGCCAGGAGAACGACCGCCAGGCGCAGCGCCTGTTCAACCTTCCCGACCCGCGTGACCTACCGGACGCGAGCTGACGCTACGGTGTCCACCGGCCGGGCCTGCTTCACCACCGGTGATCGGCTTTTCACCCCGGCCCCCTGTACCCCGGATCAGCGCACTCTGGCCCGGGGTACAGCCGTGTCTCCATCAGCGGCCCGGTCCGGTCCGGCACTCTGTGCCCATGACCGATGTCTTCGAGCACGCCCCGCAGGTCTGGAACGCCGCGCAGCTCCGTGATGCGCTCAAGGACCTGCCCGATGACGCGCCCATCCATATCGGCGTGGCCGACGAACCCGGCGACTTCGACGGGTACCGGGACTGCGTCCTCGTGGACGCCCACCATGTCGAGAACTGGTGGCCGGCCACCGCCACCGCACCGGAGCGCACCGAGACAGAGGCAGCCCTCACCCTGTTCGCCGACTGGAAGCCGGACAGGTACGACCGTCTCGACTGAACCAGCAGCAATTGCTGGCGGGCTGGCGTGGGACGGCAAAACGCCCGGCCCCGCAGCTGGCAGCGGCTGTGAGGACCGGTTCTCGTCCAGGGCTGTTCGGAGGCTGACCAGTGTGGATTGCTGGGAGTGGACGACCAGGTCCGCTGGCAGACCTCGGGGGGGCCGATTTTTGAAACCGGCCTTTTTCCTGTTCACGGGACGCTGTCTGGAGGCCGGGCCGCGCTGCCGAATCGCTCGCTCGGGAGGCGTATCCCTACCCTTCCGGCCCGGCCTGTTGCTCCTGGTCGTGGCGGGCGGAAAGTTCTGCGCCACGGGCAAGGATCTTCTGCTCATGGGCGGCCGCCCGTATCGGTGATGTGCGCTCGTACGTCGCGGGTGTGGGGTGTGCTGCGCTGGAGGCATGACGACTTCTTCTGCGCCGGCCCCAGAGTACGGGGCGCCGGGACTTCCTGTGACCGGTGCTCGCCCGCCTCGCCGGCACGCCGACGACGGTCGGGAGCCGTCCGACGCCGACCGCGTTGCCGAGCTGCGGGCGGTGCTTCAGCGCGTGCTGCCGGTGCTCGCGTACTGCGCTGGGCGGGAGGCGGTCGACGACCCGCAGCAGGCGGCCGTGGTGCTCGCGTCGGCCGACGCCGTGACGGGTGCCCTGGCGCGGACCGTGCCGCGCGGCACGCGGTCGCCGGCGGGGGCCGGGATGGACGCGGCAGACCTGGGGATCACGCCGACGACGGGGCCGAGCTGTGAAGGTGTCCGAGACCTGATGGCGGAGCTTCTGACGTCTCACTGCCTGGTCAGCCATGCAGCCGCACTCCGAGAGCCCCGTGAAGACACCGGGCTTCATCTGGAGAGCGGGGGCCTCGACTTCGGGGCGTGGATCGAGCCCGCCCAGACCCGCCCGCGGCACAGTTCTGTCGACCCACCGGACCCCTGCACGTCGTGCCGACCGGCGCCCCGCTACCAGCGCATACCAAGCTGGTCGAGGTCCGCACGCCGTTGTTCGGGGAGTTTCGCGGCGCATTTGCGGACGTTGTCGAGCCACGTGCCGAGCCTGACCACCACAACGGCGTCAGCGCCGTTCTGACGGCCCGGCACCGCCTCTGCCGTCTTCCAGGTGCTCAGCGTGCTTCCGGGGCACTCTCAGGTGTCCCTCACGGGTGTGGAACTGCCGTGCCGCTGCGAGGTTGGCGTCCTCGGCACGCGCCCCGCAGCACCCCCGCCCCCACGGCGGATCCTCGGACCCGGCACCGCGCCCTCAGGATTTCTGGCGCATATTTACCCCCTGACCACAACAGCGTCATCGCACCGCGGCCGGGCAGCTGCCCGGCCCCGGTGCGACACCTGGCTAGGAGGCACCATGGTGCAAAGCGATCACACGGAACCCCGGCCGTCGACGTCCTGGGCCGACCACGAAATCATGTGGTGCCTGACGTTCACCCACAACCTGGACCCGTCAGAGCTGCTCACGCGGTACGGTGCCCGGCCCGAGGAGGCACGACTGCTAGACCCACAAGAAGCCTACGGACTCGGCCACCGAATCGGCGACGAAGGCCTCGCGGCAACGGTCCTGCGCGTCGGCGCGATCGGCGACTGGTCATTCTGCCTTGAGCAGTGGGGCTGGCTCGGCTCCACTACCGCTCTGCTGACCCGGCTTTCCCAGGGCACTGAAACACTCAGCCTTCAGCAGGACGCGCGCGGCCAGCAGAGGTTCCGGTTTTGGCGTGACGGGCACCTGGCAGAGCGATTCGAGCCGGGCATGCTTAGCACCCGGCCCGAACCACCACGCCCATGGTGGGACGCCGTCGAACTCCGGCGAAGCGAAGCCGCGGAGGATTTCCCCGGATGGGATCCCGTGCTGCGGGCAGTGTCCGAGCACACAGAGGCGACACTCAGCAACGAGATGGTCAACAGTCGGCTGCTGACCGTACTGCTACCGGAAAACAGTCAGGGGTATGGCCCGCCGCCTCCCCGGACCATGAAATCTCTCGGCTACGGACTGCGCCTCACTCAAACCGAACCACCACCGGCCGCATGACATTGCCGTTCATCCACACCGTCACCCCGCAAGCACCGCCACGGGCGCCGAAGCCGTCGACGCCCGGCACGATGTCGGGCACGTGGTCGTAAAGGTCCCGACACTGACCCTGAGGAGAGCGGCGATCGTCTCGATGCTGTTCTCGGGTTGGGCAGCAGCAGGGCCGTGACGTCGGCGGGCGTCTTGATCAGGATGTCAGGGTGACCCACCGGCCGGTGTCGCCTGTCTCGACGCATTCCTGATACGGATTCAGCGGGCCCGGCTGTTCCCGACAGTTCCAGACGGATCCTGCGGCGTGGACGGTCGTGGCCTTCGGGCAGGGCGGGCATCCCACCGGTAGGCCGTCCAGGCTCGGCGTAGCAGCCTGCGATCACGATGACCGCGCTGGCCTCTGTGCGTCCGCCCGGCTGAGGGACTTCGCTGAGCACCTCAAGCTCCGCCTGCCCCAGCCCCCGCCTCCGCGTAGGAAGCAACGCGGAAAACAGCAGCTGGCACCTACGATCTGGCCCGTCAGCAGCGCACACCACCAGTGGCCCTGGACCGCAGGGGGAGGACATGCAGGGCTGCCCGCAACCCCCTGACCACCGAACCCGGAAGCAAATGCCTCGTGGCTGAATCCCGGGCAGACCCCTGTGCTGTGGAACGGTACGGGGCAAACCCAGCCGCGGGCCTTGACCTCGGATTGTGAACACGTCTATGCGGCTTGGGCCAGGGTAGTTGCTGCGGGTTGGAGGCCGTTCTCGTAGGCGATCGGGGATCATTGGCCGAGGCGGCAGTGCCTGCGTCGGGTGTTGTACCGGGTCAGCCAGCGGAAGGCGTCGAGCCTGGCCTCGCGCTCGCTCGGCCAGGCCTTTCGGCCCTTGAGTGTCTCTCTCTTGAAGGCCGCGTTGAAGCTTTCCGCGGCGGCGTTGTCCGCGCTGGACCCGATCGCGCCCATGCTCTGCTGGACCCCTGCTGACCTGCAGATCTCGCCGAAGGCCCTACTCGTATATTGCGAGCCGTGGTCGGTGTGCATGATCGCTCCGGCCAGGCTCCCTCGGGTCCGCTCGGCGGCCGCCAGGGCGTCGGTGACGAGCTCGGTCCGCATGTGGTCGGCGATCGCCCACCCGGCCAGCCGGCGCGAGGCGAGGTCGATGACGGTCGCGAGGTAGAGCGGCTTCGCGCCGCTGACCGGAAGGTATGTGATGTCCCCGACGTACTTCGTGTTCACCGCAGCCGCGGTGAAGTCACGTCCGATCAGATCCGGCGCCTCGCCGCGGCCTGGTCCGCGACGGTGGTGCGGTGCCGGCGGCGCAACCGGACTCCCTCGAGCCCGATGGTCCGCATGATCCTCGCGACGCGTTTGTGGTTGATAGCCGGGCCGCCCTCGTCACGGAGCTCGGCGGTGATCCTCGGAACTCCGCAGGTCCCGTTGGAGTCCTGGTGGACCTTGCGTATTCGGGCCGCGAGCGCGGCCTCGACGGCCTGCCGGGCCGCTCCTGCGGCCGCGGAGCGGCGCCGGTAGCAGAAGCTCGAGCGGGCCAGGCCGAGGATGACGCAGAGCCGCTTCACGCCGTGACGGCGCTGGTGATCTTCAACGAACTGGTAGCGGTTCACCAGCGCGTCCCCGTCGCGAAATACCGGGCCGCCTTACGGAGGATGTCGCGTTCTTCCTCGAGTTCGCGGATCCTCTTGCGTGCTGCAGGGCCGGCTACCTCACCTATGACCGGCACAAGGCGTGCTCGGTCAGCAGCCTGCGGTTCGACATCATTGAGGTGCCCAGCGGGAAGCTGCTGGGCACGATGAACATCCGGGTCACTCAGCGCACCTCGCTCGCGGCCAGGGACTCACGGACCTGGAAGCACACCGTCGGTCTCTACCCGACCAGCGCCAGCGGGGCGGCCCGGGGCGTGATCGCAAGCCTGAAGCTGAACTGCGGCAAGTCCGCGAAGACCAAGTGCACGGTGACCTCCGCTCCCGGCGCCAAGGGCCTGTCGGTCAAGAAGGAAACCAGCTTCCCGTTCGCCCTGAAATCACCTGGGTCGAAGACGCTCAAGCACAAGGAAACACCCGTCGTCACCCTGAAGGCGGCCGTCGGGTCACCTGCGACCGGCAGTCTTGCGCAGGCCGCCACCGTGCGCTGTGACTCCGTCAAGGGGATCACGACCAAGGCAGGCGGATGCGTTCACCCGGCGTATGTTCCTGCCTTCGCGATGTCCCGCACCGACAAGAACGTCAAGGAAGCGGCGCAGCATGTCTGGGACGCGCAGCGCAAGCTGAAGGGCCATCCGGGGCTGCCCGGCGCGGGCAAGCCCCTGCACCGCACCACTGACAAGGAACTGATTAAGAAGAACCGCGGCAAGGCCTGCCCGAGCAGTCTGCCCCGCCCGACGGGCAAGAGCTGCGACGAGTACCCCTTCGCGTCGACCAAGGAAGGCGGAGCGACCGGTGTCTTCAGCCGCAGGATGATCAACGAGAAGCACAACAGTACCGCCGGCGGATCCAAGTACCTGCTCAAGGCGTACAAGGACAATAGGATCCTGAACGGCGACGCCTTCTGGGTCGCCATCTCCTGACGCCGAGGAGGCACCCGGTATGCCGGAAGAACGCGGGACCACCCATGTGTGGGTGTATGCCCGTCAGTTCTACATCGTCGACCCCGACCTCGGTACCGACCAGGCACCGGACATCGCGGACGCCGGCAACGGGCTGATCGCCGTCGAGGAGGACGGGGCCGGCATCCTGACCGGACTGACCGTCGGACCGGTCGAGGTCACCGTCACCACACACGCATCCGAGCCACCGCTCCACGAGGGCGACTGGGACGAGTCGGTGGAGACGTCGTTCATCTCCACCACCGGCTCGGCTCTCGTCACCTCCTGGGAGGACGGCGAAGCCGAGGACCTGCCCGACCTCGCCCCCAACGGACCGGGAACCTACCGCGTGCGTGTCCATGCCCGCGGCCGTGACGAGGGACGTGCCAAAGACAGTCTCGGCCCGGACGACGACCCGGTCGAGGTATACCTGCTTCAGGTGTGGCCCGCTCCCGCGGCCGGAGAACGGACCATCCGCCAGACCGACCAGGTCGGCGCCGAATGGCGCCAGCTCTAGAAGAACAACGGGTCCGCCGCCGCAAAGCGGCGGACCCGTCGCTGAAAGGCCAAGCCCAGAAATACCGCGGGTTCCACGCTATGCCGGGAGACGCAGCAGGAGGCCACGGCTGAGCTCCCATCCCCGCCGGGCTGACGTCGATGCTGGGGAACTGTGATTCACCGTGATTCACCGGTTCGGGTATTCGCCCACCGGGTCTGGCCGGGCTGGGGCAAGGTCGTAGGTGAGTCGGCCGGATCCATGAACGGGGCGGCGCTGCGGCGCCGCCCCGGCCTGCCTTTGACGTGTCATCGGCGTTCTGGCCGGTGGGGGAGGGGCGGAGTATGTGGGAGACCGAGGAGTTCGGCGGCGAGCATGAGGGCCGGCCCGGGGTTCTGCCGGCCGATGGCACGGAGCCGGGCCCGGTGTACTTCGATACCGGGAGCGGGTCGACCGGCTCCTGCGATTCGGCTGTTCTTGCGAGGCGCACGCCGGCACAACATGTCGGCGGGGCATCAATACGGAACCGGCTACGGAAACCCCCGCGACTCGCCTGCTCAGAACCAATGATCCGGTCATTGGTTTACGTTGCGGAGGGTCGACGTCCGGCCTGCCGGGGCCCGTTGTCAGTGGGTCGTCCTAGAGTCCTCATCATGAGCGAAGCCATGAGTGAATCCCTTTTTGCTGCCGTCATACTTGTCGCCGGCGCGGACCCCGCCGAGCGTGCCGCACGGGTCCGTTCGCTGATCGCCGACGGGGCGGATGTCTCGGCACGGGACGAGCGGGGAGCCACTCCGCTGCACCAGGCCATGGAGGCGACAGGCGACGACGGCCCGCTGCCGTGCCTGGAGGTCATACGGGCGCTGCTGGAGTGCGGCGCCGATGTGCACGCCACGGACAGCGAGGGTGTCACGCCCGCCGGATGGGTCGTCGCACGCAGCGGTTCGGAGGCGGAGGCACGACGGGTGCGGCGTACGGTGGAGGTGCTGGCACTGCTCGTGGAGCACGGTGCCCGGCTGGACGGCCCCAACGGGCTCGGCTCCGGCGGATCGCTCGCCCACCACAGCGGCGTGGCCCAGCCCGTTTACGCCTTCCTGCTCGACCACGGTGTATCGATCGACGCGGCCGACGACCGGGGAGACACCCCGCTGCACGCGGCCGTCCGTGCGCGGAGGCCGGAGCTGGTGAAACTGCTGCTGGAGCGCGGCGCCGACACTGCCGCGGTCGATGGCCTGGGTCGGACTCCCCTCGGGTTCGCGTTGCGGCTGCCGGAGTACAGCATGGATCAGCGGCAGGCACGGTCGGAGATCGTGGCTCTGCTGGAGGCTGCGGGTGCTCCGGCGCATGTGCGGTATCCCGTGGTGGAGGGCGGGCCGCTGCCCATCGACATGGATGCGGTCCGCCAGGTGGCCGGGGTGATACGTGCCGAGCAGGCCGCAGTGTGCGAGGCCGCCGGGGTCCCCGACGACTATGGCTGGCTTGCCCAGGTTGTGGAGCCGGACCTCGACAGCTACCAGGAGTTCGCCGCCCAGTTGGGGGGCGGCATCGACCCCGGCCTGATCGGCTTCGTCCCGGAGATGTGTGCCAAGGCCCTCGGCGACACCGGGGCCTCCCGCACCCTGCTCGGTGACCAGCTCGTGGACACGCCGTTCTTCCACCACGGTGACCTGGTCGTGAAGGGACATCTCCAGGTGGTGGCGCCCTTCGTGCTGACCGGCTCACTGACCGTCGAGGGCGTGCTGGCGGACTGCGGCCCCGATTCGGTCATGGCCGTCCGCGGCGATGTCACCGCCCGCGGGGTGTTCACCGACGGCGACATGGAATGCCGTGACATCCACGCCGAGGTCGTCTACGGCTCCTACAACGACCACACGCTCCAGGCAGGCACGATCCGCGCCCGCCTGGTTATCGAGGACGAACACGAGACGATCGCGACCGTGGAAGCGGACCTCTACTTCGACACGTTCGACTACCAGCAGGGATACGGCGACGGCGTACAGGAGCAGCTGCGCGAACTCCTCGTGGACGACGTCTTCGCCGCCGACGAGGACGAGGAAATGCTCGACCAGGCGCTGCTCATGACCCGGCTGAGTGAAGGGCTGCCCGTCTTCCGCGTGGACGCGGCTCCCGAGGGCCACTGAGCGAGGTTGGCCCAGGAATGGCGGCGGTCCGGCTTGGGGTGCATCCGGCCCCAGCAGCGGGCGAGGACCTCGCCGAAGCGGTCGTGGGTGCCGGTCGACTCCTGGACCGGGGCGGGATGGGTGGCGGGGCCGGCGAGGCGGAACTCCGCTCCGTGGCGGGGCGGGCGTCCGGGGTTGGTTCCGCGGCGAAGGCCGCAGTGGTGACAGCAGTACGCATGCGCATGGATCTCTCCCGGTGACAGAGGCCGTCCTCGACGGCCACTCGCCCCATCCCTCCCCGGCAGGCATACCACCTGCGCCGCTCTTGCCCGGCCGTCCCTCCGACGGCAGCATCCCGCGCCGCCGCCCAGGTGAACCCCTGAGCAGGGCCTGTGCGATCGCCCGCGTCTCCGGGCGCGTGGGAGTTCTCGCTTCCGTGTCCGGGATGGTTCTCAGTTCGGTGTCCGGTCTTGGGTGCTGTGGAGCGGGCCGATCGGGGTGTTTCTATGGGGTGTTGAGAAGTGGTGGCCGGGCGCTGGTGCTGGACAAGCAATGAGGATTGGCTGGTCACTGAGTGAGGAATACCTGGTCAGCGGAGTGGGAGATCCAAGAGGGTAGGGTCTTTCTTGATCGTTTTCTGTTGGGGCGGTGCTGCCCCGTTGGTAATGGCGGGGGCGCTGGGTGGGGTCGGTCGGGGCTGGGACGGATGCTGGCGTTTTGCGGCCGGTGGCGGTGCGGCGGTTGCTGGCGTTGGAGGGCCGGGGTGAGTTGACGCCAGGTCGGGGTAGGGGCCGTGGCCGGGCTGGGCGCTGTGGTGTTCCTGCTCGCCGGATCCCTTACGCTGCTCGTCCCTGGCTTCAGCCGCTACGGTGAGGCGGGGGCCCGTCCGCCGAAGCCCGCTATGCCCGGCCGGCCAGAGCCGTCCCAGGCCGCTGACCGACCGTGATCAGTGATCGACTGTGACCGACACCCCCGCAGGAGATTCCGCCATGAGCGTCAGTCAGGACAGTTCCGTGCCCACCGTCGAGCGGCCGGTTCCCGACCTGGACCTCGCGCGCCGGCTCGTGCGCGAGCAGTTCCCCCGGTGGGCCGAGCTGCCGCTTTGCCCGGTCGAGCCGCAGGGCTGGGACAACCGGACGTTCCGCCTTGGCTCCGACCTTGCGGTCAGGATTCCCAGCGCGCGGGGTTACGACGCCCAGGTCGAGAAGGAGCACCGCTGGCTGCCGGTGCTCGCCGGGGTGCTGCCACTGCCGATCCCGAAGCCTGTCGCCAAGGGCGTGCCAAGCCCGCTGTTCGACGGTCCGTGGTCGGTGTATGCCTGGTACCCCGGGCGGACGCTGAATCGCGCCGGTGCCGGGGAAGCCGATCTGGCCGCTGTCGCGGTGGGCTTGGGTGAGTTCCTGATGGCCCTGCGTGCCGTACCGACGCAGGACGCCCCGCTGCCAGGGGCGCACAACTGCTTGCGTGGCGCCGAATTCACCGTCTACGCCGACGAGGCCGTCCTGGCTCTCGCCGGGCTCGCGCCCGAGGTGCGGGAGATGGGCGAGCGGTGCGTCCGCCGTGCCACGGAGTCTTCGTGGAACGGGGCACCGGTGTGGCTGCACGGCGACATCGCGCCCGGAAACCTGCTGCTGAGCGAGGGGCGGCTCTCGTCGGTCATCGACTTCGGTTGCTCCGCCGTCGGGGACCCCGCCTGCGACCTGGTGGCCGCGTGGACGATGTTCGACCGCGAGACGCGTCCGCTGTTCGTCCGCGCGGCCGGTCTGGACCAGGACACCTGGCACCGTGCCCAGGGTTGGGCGGTGTGGAAGGCGGCAATCACCCTCGCCGGGGCCGACAGCACGCCCGAGGCGCGGTCGCTGTCGGAGCGAACCCTCACCGAGCTGGCCGAGGACATCGCGCAGCAAGCCTGAATCGGGGCGTTCACGAGCGCTGCTGAACCGCCCGCTGCGCCCAGAACCGCGCCCGGCTCGTACAGGCGCTCTACACACGGCTGGACCGCCTCACAGAACCCCTCCCGCCCACCAGGTAGCCCGCACAGGGGCGCGATCCCGCTGGCCCGGAACAAGCCGGCCAGTCCCTTGCGCCTCGGCGTCGCCGGGCCAGCCCCGACCACCGCAGGCCAGGGCCAACATGCTGCTCTGGACCACGATCCCGGCCCCCGCACCGAAACCCCGTGCACATCCCGGGGACTCCGGCAAGCAGACTCGGTTGGTGGCTGCTTGCCGTCGAGCGCTGACGGACCGCCCGAGCGGGCTGACACTCCGGGGCCTGCTTGATTCCCTTGCCCGGTGGGAAGCACCGTCTGCGACGGCGGCAGACGTCGCGCTGATGAGTTGAGACGTCGAACATCTCCCTCAACGGCATGGGTGCCTCGTGCGTTGCGGCCTTCCCGCCGTCACCCGATCGGTGGCCGCTCTGAGAACGCTCAATGGCCCTGGGAAGGAGAACGAGATCACGCGACGCCGTAAATCCTCAGCGGGTAGCATGCCATTATGCGCAGTCACCGGAAAGCAATTCAAAATCCGATCGTCGCGAAGCACATGAACAGATTCTTCAAGGGGGTGACGGTGCACGAGAGGAAAGATCCCAGCCTGATGGCGAAGGCATACGCGCGGCACTTGTTCCATGAGCGGCGCCGGGAACTGGTCGATGACAAGAAACTATCTCACTCCCCATTTTATGTTGGCCTGGGAGTGAGTGAAGGCGGATTTGAACGCCTCACCAAACGAAGCCTGCTCGTATCCGACACCCTATTGTTAGCGCATCATGGACCAGGGAGTGTGCACGAGCTCGTTCAAATTCCCCCGAGAATTGACCCCATCGAACGCATCTTTGCGCCCAGGAGAAGCACTTCCTTTGACCCTCAGACTGGAATTACTGTAACCGAATGGCCAGATAGACTCGCTCTGGTGTGCGACAATATTTTCACTTTAGGGCAGTGGCTCACCAATTCCGAGCCCCTGCTCAGATCTGGACTCGTTTGGTATCTACCCAAATACTCGATCCAAAGCGAGCGTAGCGTTATTCACGCCAGCCCAGGAGATGTAAGTCGCACCGACAGTCAAGCCAGCCCCGTTCGGACGGCACTCGACTTCTTAGTACGAGACGGAAGAGTCATCGAGGAGGTGGAAGGCTCCGGCAATGGACCGGTACAGAGCCGCGTGGTGCGCCCTATTCTCCAGATGGACCTTCCATTCATCGACGGCGTATCGATGGCTACCGCTAGTCGCATCACGGTCGAGCAATTCGGCTCCTACCGTGCGGCCAAAAGATTCTTGCAGCAAAGCATCGCAGATCTCGATGGAGCCGTTCAAAGTGACCACATGGAGCACGAACTGCGCAAGATCGGGAATCAGCTGGAAGACGAGATCAGGCGCGTTCAGTCACAAATGAATATTGCCCGCAGAAAGCGCGCAATATCGGTTACTGGCGCAGTTATTGGAACTGTAGGAGCCGTGCTTGTCGCAGTCTATGGGCCAGCCATGACAGCGGCGCTTCCTCTCATCGGCGCGGCCGGGGCCGGTGGGGTTTGGGAAATCATCCGGAATACCGCAGAGAACAGTCCGAGGACGCTACGCGACGACCAGTGGTATTACATGTGGCTCATGGCGAAGAACAGCAACACGTACACCATTTGAGAGGAAAGTGCCCGGGATGGAAGGACGAGTTGGCCGAGCGATGGAAAGCCGCCCGCCAGGATGGCGCACCGCCGCCCCAGCACCGGCCGGCCCCGGCCGACTTCGCCCAGGAGATGCTCGACTTCGGCCGACCCGACGGCAGCGGGGCGGGACAGGATCACCCTGCCCGGTCCCGCCGCTCGTTCCCACTCATTGACTACCAGCGCATCCCGAGCTGATCGAGATCGGTCCGGCGTTGTTCGGGGAGTTTGGCGGCGCGTTTGCGGACGTTGTCGAGCCAGGTGCCGAGCTTGACCACCACGGCCCCGCCAGCGTCGCCCTGACGGACCGACAGTGCGTCCTGCGCCTCCAGCTCCTCGACGTGCTTCCGGGGGACTCGCAGGTGTCCTTCACGGGCGTGGAACTGCCGCGCTGCTGCCAGGTTGGCCGCCCATTTCGCGTTCTGCGTCTGTTTCACCGGCCGCTCATGTTCCTCGGCCGGCTGGAGCCCGAGGGTGTTCTCCAGGATCCACTGCTGCACAGGAAGAAGCTGCTCCCACCCGAGCCGCTGCGCGGTGACCCACCGTCCGAGGTCTTCGCCCTGGACGACGACGTCGCCCGCGGCCTCCGGGAGGGTGCCGCCGGCCTGGACGTGGTTCTGGACGAGGCGGTAGCAGCGCTGCCACCCGGTGTCCCAGACCGGGCACCACCCCGGGTCGATCGCGTCCAGCTCGTCCCGCCGCGCCTCGGGCATCGCACCGGCCGCCGAAGGGACGGGGAGGCCCGCCGCGCGTAGTTCCTCGTTCTCCCGCGCCCGGCGGGCCGCAGCGCGGGCGTTCTTCGCCCACACCCCGATCGGATGCCCGTCCCAGACTGCGGTGGTTGGTGGGAGGAAGTGGCCGTGCACTGCGGCGTATTCCTTGGCGACGGCGATCCCGTCCGACCAGGCCGCGTCCTGCTCGGACCAGACCATCCCGAGCTTCTCCAGCTCGGCGACCCGCCCGGCCTCCAGCGTCCCGGCCGCATACGCGCGTCGCTGCTCGTTGATCCACTGTCCGAGCGGATATCCGCCCCCCCGCCCCAGTCCTCCGGCGTGACGGCCGTGTATGGCACCCGCAGCACGGTGTTCCCGGTCTCGCGCAGCCACCGCCGGCCGCCTCGATCCCACGCCGCCAGTACGCCCCTTCCGGGTCGATGACCCGCAGCCGCACGAACCGGGCCAGGGTGGCGGGGTCGCGGTCCTCGCTGAACCGCACCACCCCGGCCGCTGCCGCGCTGAGCGCCGCCGGCCCGGCCCCGTTCTCCAGGACGTCCCCGTCGCCGGCGTCCTCACCGTCGTGCTCCTGGTCCTGGTCGTCGATGTCCTCCCGCCCGCTGCGCACGCGGGGATCGGCGAGTGCCTCGATGGTGTCCGTGTCGTGTGCCCGCAGGGCCCCGAGGACCTTCGAGAGGGTCTTGTAGGCGTCCGATGTCACCATTTCATCGCCGCTTTCGCCCGGCCCGAGGAATACCGGCACGATCAAAGTGGCGAGTTTCCCGCGCCCGGGACGGGTCCGCAGCGCACGTCCGACCATTTGCACGATGTCAACCATCGACCCACGCGCGTCCGCGAAAAGCACCGCATCGCACTCCGCCGTGTCCACCCCTTCCCCGAGCACCTTCACCGAGCTGAGAACACGCAGCGCGGCCCGGATATCAGAATCGCCGCCCAGAAAATCGGACGCGAATTCGTCCAGGACCCTTCGGCGGTGGGCGGGGGAGTGCTCGCCGTAGAGCCAGTCCGCCCACACCCGGCCCGTCGGCGGGTACACCTCCGGGTCGTCCTCGGACAGGGCGGCGGCGACCGCCGGCACCCCGGCCGCCATCGCCTCCGCCTCCCCGACCCGCGAGTGGAACGACAGCACGCGCCGGATCCGTTCCTCGGCCGCGGCCCGCATCAACCCGGCCTGGATCGCCGCCATCCGCGCCCCGCGCACCGCCTTTGACCCGAGCCCCTCGTCCAGGAGCGCGGCGTGGAGCTCCGGATCACGGATGTGGGAGTTCTCGCTTCCGTGTCCGGGATTGTTCTCAGTCTGGTGTCCGGCCTTGGGTGCCGTGGGCCGGGCCGATCGGGGGTGTTCTATGGGGTGATGAGCAGTGATGGCCCGGCGCTGGTGCTGGACAAGCAGTGAGGATTTCCTGGTCATTGGGCGAGGATTACCGGGTCAGGGAAGCGAGAGCTCCCAGGAAGCAGTGGGTCGCGTCGGCGGGGCCGCGCGCGGGCCGGGCCTGGTGCCGGCCGCGCCCAGCGAAGCAGGCATCATTCGCCGATCAATGCCTTGTAGCCATCGGCGTCCAGGAGCCTGTCGAGTTGACTGCGGTCGGAAGGGCGCAGTTGGTAAATCCACGCGTCGTACGGCTCTGAGTTGATCAGTTCGGGGCTGGCGGCGAGCTCATCGTTGACCGCGATGACCTCGCCGGCAACAGGGGTGTAAGTGTCCGATGCGGCCTTGACCGACTCGACCACACCCACCGCGTCGCCGGCACCGCACACCCTTCCGACCTCCGGGGGCTCCACGAACACAACATCCCCCAGCGTCTCCTGGGCGTAATCGCTGAGCCCAACGGTCACGAGGCCGTCGGCCTCCAGGCGGGCCCATTCGTGGGACTCCGCGAATCGCAGGAATCCCGGAACGTCTGACATGTCTTCCCTCGCTCTGCAGTGGCTTGGCGGCATGGGTCGTTCACCACAGTGGTGACAGCCCATTGCCATGATCAGCAAAAGACTTAACCCCACGTCACTAATGCGCTGCGTTCACCCGAACGGGTCCGCGTCACCGGATGCGCGATCGGGCACCTGTCGACCAGTCCCTCGCGCGCGTCGGTGAGGCCGCGTAACGCTGGGGGTGGTTAGTTGTGGTGTGGAGTGGCCTGGGGTGTCGCGGATCGGGTGAGATCGGGTTGTGGTGATTTTGGTCTGGGTGGGGGTCTGGCCTGGGGTTGTGTCAACTTCGTTGTGAGTGAGGAGGCTTGTCGCATGCGGCTTCTGCCTCTAATGGCACCGTTTGTGTTTTTCTTGCAGGTCAGTGGCTTTCCTGGGCGGTGCGGTGGCAGGGGCAGGGCCGTCGTGTACGGGGACGGCATCGAAGACTGAGTGCGGTTGGACCCGCTTGCTCGCGTTGAGATTCCGAGGTGTGGCCACCGTGCTTGCCCGCACGGCTGACGGTCCGGCAAGCAGGAGGCAGCGGGCGCTCCGGCCATTAGGATGCGAGGGCCCGCGTCCGCGGTCCGTGGTCATCGTCTTCGAGGGCGGCCAGGCCGACCGGGCTGTCGATGGCGAACCGACCGCCGTGCCCCGCGCACTATCGAGAACCCGTCCTGGGAAGTGTTCGTCGCTCGCGACCAGGGCGCGGTTTTCAGTGATGCTCTCTGAACCCTCTTTGGTCCGGCCAGCGGCGTCAGGGCTTCTTCATGCAGGGCGTGCGGACGAAGACCGCGGCGAGCGCCACTGTGAAGGGAAGGACGGTGAGTACCAGCAGGACCGGGCGGTAGGAACCGGAATGTTCTCTGCCGAAGGCGAGTACCAGGGGACCGAATGCCGAAGCACCGACCATCACGGCGTGGACGACTCCGCGAATTGCTCCGAGATGTTCCAGGCCGAAGCATCGAGGGAAAACGACGGCCTCAAGCGTCCGGACGCCGTGGCCGACGGCCCCGAGCGCGAGGCTGTAGCCCACCACGGAGATTCCCGGTTGCACCCACCCCGCAGCCGCGGTCAAGGCAGCGAGCAGCAGCATGACCGAGATGATCAGGATGAGGTCGGAGATCTGGTCGGCAAGCCAGCCGAGTAGCAGGGTAGCGGCGAGGCCGGCAACCATCTGAGGCAGGAAGGTGGCCGCGGCCTGGGTGGTGCTGAGGCCACGCTCACCGAGCAGGGACAGCTGGTGAAAGTTGAGTCCGGTGCCGATGAGGCTGCAGACTCCCACCCCCAGCGTGACCACCCAGAAAATGCCTGTCCGCAGCGCCTGCCGCAAGGACAGGTCAGCGACCGCTGGCTCGTTCTCCTGGGTTCCGGCGTTGCCGGCTTCGTTTTTCATTTCCGAGTGGGCAGTGCCGTCCGCCAGCGGGTTCGTGCCGGTTCGGGGGCCGGGCGGGAGGAACAGGGCGGCCGGAACGACCAGCACCAGGACGGCGAGTCCCTCCAGGAGCAGGGCCGTGCGCCACCCCTGGTCATGGATGATGCGTTCCAGGGCTAACGGGGCGAGCGAGATGACTGCTGTACCGATGGCCGAGGTGATGCCCATGGCAAGTCCCCGGCGTCGCTCCACATAGACCGCCACGGTCGTGGTGGCGACGAGGCTGAGCGCGCCTTGACCACCGACGCGCATGCCGATGAAGGCTGCCGTGAGGCTGGGGACGTCCGCGATCAGACTCGAGGCGGTCAGGACTGCGCCGAAGCACAGAGCGATGGTGCTCATGAGGACGCGTGGGCTGAAGCGGTCGATGAGCCTGCCGAGAAACGGCATGACCAGGCCGCCCGAGAGGGAGCCGATGAGATAGGCGGTGGAGACGGCTGAACGGGTCACCCCGAGATCGTCGATGAGCGGGTCGACGAAGGCTGAGACTGCCGTGGTCTGCCCGGGTGCGGTGAGAGAGAAAGCGATGGCACAGATGGCGACGACCCGAGCAGCGGACGGCTGAACTGTACGCGGGCCGTGCTGCACTGGCCTGGTGCGGGAGAAAGTACCGAAGGGCACGAATAGATCCTTCGTGGTGGTGAACTGCAATGGACCTGGACCTGGCAGTCGCGGACCCGACCCGCCTGTCGGACGACGAACCACACATCGGTACACGAAAGGCTGTGGCGACGGACAGAGGCCCGACACCGTCACGCTACGGCGCCTGCCGGACAGTCAAAAGCCGTTTTTCTGCCCCTATGCGCGAGTGCGTCCACGGCGCTCCTGGTGCAGGGTCGGCGGGCTGGCCTTCGACCTGCTGCACAGGGGCGGCACGGACCTGACCGGGTGGCCGTACGAGCGCCGCCGGAACGCTCTGGAGGAGTTGTTCGCCGAGCACCGGCTGACGGATCCGCTCACGCTGGGCCCGTCGACCACCGACCCGGCGGCGGTGCGGGAGTGGCTGGGCTGGGCCGCGGTCGGGGTGGAGGGGCTGGTCTGCAAGCGGCGGGACGAGCGGTACCGTCCCGGCCGCCGGGCCTGGCGCAAATACCGGGTCCGGGAGACCACGGAGGCGATTGTGGGCGCGGTGTCAGAGTCGTTGTTCTCCCCGGAGACGCTGTTGCTGGCCCGGTACGACACCGCCGGGCAGCTGCGGTACGTCGGGCGGAGCACCGTCCTGAACGACCGGGTGGCCAGGAGCGTGGCGGACAGGCTGGTGCCGGCCGCCGGTCCGCATCCGTGGGAGGGGTGGACCTTCGCGCGGAGGTGGGGCAGTACAGATCTGCTCGATGTCGTCCTGGTGCGGCCGGACGTCGTGGTGGAGGTGGCGGTGGATACCTCGACCGACCGCTCGGGACGGTGGCGTCACCCCGTCAGGATGCACCGCGTCCGTACCGACCTGACACCCGCGGACGTCGAGCCCCCAGAGGGTGCCGGTCAGCTCTGCGTCGCTGAGGATGCCGGGGTTGTCCCTCTGGGTGGCGATCAGGGCGCTGGTGGGCGTTGTCACGTTGGCTGACCGGCCTGGGATGATCTCATGAAAGACCGCTTCACCATCTGGAACGAGATCACTGCCACCACCGGACACCCCGCCCCGATGGCCTGAACCACACCCCGGACCGGGCAGAGCGGCCCGGAACGGCCTCGGCATGCCAAGGGCCGGAAGCCTCTCGCTCAACCTGACAATGCCTCACTGTGGTCATGCCGCCGGATGTTAGAGGCCGCCTCCGACAGCCATGTACACCCCAGTGCCTGCCCGTCGATGGGCGCCTGCCTCAGATCGGCGGGAACATGACTGGTCACAGCGTTGCAGGCGTTCCTGGAACCGCCGTGCCGTCCTCGGTCCGGCCGGTGAACTCCCGTAGCCGATTGCGTAGTTTCCCGGATGTCTCCGTGGCCCGGTCTCTGTGATTGTGGGTGCCTTGTGGAACGAACGGCGTAGAGGGGCGGGTTATGGACCGGCTTGGAGACATCACCGCACCGCGGGAACCAGATCGGGTGCGGGGTGCCACCGGCGCGGTGAGGCGGGTCGTACTGCCTCGTGGTTACGAGACCGTCGGCGCGCGCGAGGCGGAGGAACGCTTCGGTCTGTCCGCCGACGTGGACGACCCGGACCCCGGTCACGCGCCGACGGTCCGTCTGTACGGCACCGGCCTGCACATCCGGGGCGACCTGGTCGCCCCGGATGGGGACGGGAAGTGCGCGGACAACATCGTCGTGGACGGCGACCTGGTCATCGACGGTGCCCTCAAATGGTGGGAGGGGGAGGATCCGGATGGACCGCACAAGTTTCTGCTGGTGACCGGGGATCTGAAGGCACACTCGGTCCACCTCGGCGAACGCGTCGACCTCGTCGTGCGCGGGGATATGGAGGTGACCGGCGGAGTCCACGCCCGGAGCGTCGGCGAAGATCCGATGGACGGCGATACGACGCTGACGGCCCGGAACGTGTACGCCCGGTACGTGTCGCTGCACGGGCACGTCGACATGGCGGTGCGCGGGGATCTGGGGGTGGACGGCTCCATCCTGTGCCGTGGCGTGGACGACCGTGGATCGCTGTCCGTGGCTGGGCGCACCAGGGCCGGGGAACTGGTCACGGCCGACTGGTTCACCGTGACACTGACAGGGCCGCGGGAGGTCGCCCGCAGCGCGGAGGTACATCTGGAAGACCTGCGGGACCTGACGGAACTGCGAGAGGAGATCCGGCCCGAACTGCTCGGCGACGCCGAGGACACCTGGGACCTCGCGGACCGGATAGAGGCGGCGTGGGCGGCCGGGCTGCCCCTGCTGCGTGACACCCCGGGCCCGCTCCTGGCCGCCTCGGCGCGGGAGGTGGAGCGACTGCGGGAGGAGGCCGCGCAGGTTACCGAACTTGACCTGGCCGCCCATCGTGCTTTGTGGCAGAGCCCTGAGGGTGTACTGGACTTCACCGCCCTGCGCAGGCTCCGGCTCGCGGGCCGGAGCAGTCCGGACCGGCTGCTGCCGCGGCTGGCGGAGCTTGCGTACCTCGAAGAGCTGGACATCTCCGGCATGGCGCTGGAGGAACTGCCCGAGGCGATCGCGCGTCTGCCCCGGCTGAAGGTCCTCGACATCTCCGGCAACCCCTTCCGCGCCCTGCCCGACCAGCTCGGCGGCTTCACCGGACTGCGGGTACTGCGCGCCCGCGACCTCTGTTGCCCGCTCCCCCACACGCTGTCCCGGCTGCCTGCCCTGGAAGAACTCGACCTGTCGTGGCTGCAGCCCGCACCTGCCGGCCGCCTCGACAACGACCCGTACCTCGTACCGTTCCCCCGCATCGTGACCCGGCTGCCTGCGCTGCGCAGCCTCAACCTGTACGGGGCCGTGCTGGATTCAGTACACGACGACCTGCTGCGGGCCACCGCCCTGGAGGAACTGGACCTCGGCGGCGCACTGGGCCGGGTAGAGAGTCTGCCCGAGCTGTCGCGGCTTCCCCGGCTGCGGACCCTGCGCATGAACGGGAACGCAGGCAACGCGGACCGGGCCCCCGCCCCGCACCTGCTCGACCGCGTCTGGGAGGTCACCACGCTCGAAGAGCTGGCGCTCGACTGCTGGGGCGAGGAGACCTGCCGCGACCCGCGGACCGGACGGTACGACACCCTCCGGCCGCCGCTGACACTGCCAAACGACGCCTTCGCCCGTATGCCCCGCCTACGCGTACTGAACCTGGAGTTCAGTCGCCCGACGACGCTGCCCGAGTCGTTCTACGCGCTCACCGCACTCGAGGACGTCCAGGTCGACTTCAGCGCCCTGGACGCGCCGACCCGGCAGCGCCTGGCCTCCCTCGCCCGCAGCGAACCGGACAACCCCGCCCGGGACTGGATCCGCGCCCTCCAGGCCCGGCTGCTCCTCAAGGCGGGCCGCCCCGACGATGCGTACCGGCTCACCGAGCGGATCCTCACCCGGCGCCCCGGCTTCCGCGGCCTCGCCGGCATCGTCGGCACCGCCGACTACCGAACGTGGCGGGACAGAGCAGCGGGACAGTGACGAGAGCGAAGTTGCGCCGGTTGGTCGGGCGCCCAACCCGGCCGG
>NZ_JBCEWQ010000056.1:0-49433 GCF_038448545.1 Streptomyces sp. CLV115 | reverse complement strand
CCGGCGCGGCTCGCTCCTGGTCGGCGCGGTACTGCTCGCGCTGGTGGCGGGCGGCATCGGCGGCGGCATCGGGGCCTACATAGAGCGCAACGGGGGCCTCACCCGGGTCGAACTCCCGCAGGCCGGCCGCAGCAGCGGCGGCCGTGCCCCGGACAGCGTCGCCGGTATCGCCGCCAGTGCCCTGCCCAGCGTGGTCACCCTCCACGTCAGCGGCTCCACCGAGTCCGGCACCGGCACCGGCTTCGTCCTCGACAACTCCGGCCACATCCTCACCAACAACCACGTCGTCGCCCCGGCCGGCCAGGCCGGCGAGATCACCGTCACGTTCAGCGGCGGCGAGACCGCGCGCGGCGAGGTCGTCGGCAAGGACAGCGGCTACGACCTGGCCGTGGTCAAGGTCACCGGGGTCTCCGGCCTCAAGCCGCTGCCGCTGGGGAACTCCGACAATGTGCAGGTCGGTGACCCCGTGGTGGCCATCGGCGCCCCCTTCGACCTGTCCAACACGGTCACCTCCGGCATCATCAGCGCCAAGGACCGGCCGATCACCGCGGGCGGCGAGAAGGGCGACGGCAGCGACATCAGCTACGTCGACGCGCTGCAGACCGACGCGCCCATCAACCCCGGGAACTCCGGCGGTCCGCTCGTCGACGCCGACGCCCATGTCATAGGCATCAACAGCGCCATCCGGGCCGCCGACAGCGGCGCGTCCGAGGAGGGCGGGCAGGCGGGCTCCATCGGCCTGGGCTTCGCCATCCCGATCAACCAGGGCAAGCGGGTCGCCGAAGAGCTGATCAACACCGGCAAGGCCACCCACCCCGTGATCGGTGTCACGCTCGACATGAAGTACACCGGGGACGGTGCCAGGGTCGGGTCGAAGGGCACCGAGGGCAAGCCCGCGGTGACGCCGGGCGGTCCCGGTGCCAAGGCCGGGATCAGGCCCGGGGACGTCATCACCGAGGTCGACGGACAGCGTGTGCACAGTGGTGAGGAGCTGATCGTGAAGATCCGCGCGCACCGCCCGGGCGACCGTCTGGACCTCGCGCTGACCCGCGGTGGTAAAGACCTGTCCATCTCTTTGACGCTCGGCTCCGCAAGCGGCACGTGACGAGCCCGGGACGCTACCGCGCGGACAGTTCCGGCGGGTACCGTGGGCCGGGTCCGGACCTCGACCGACATGGTCTCGGAGAACACGAAGGGCAACAGGGTGTTCAATGACATAGGCGCACTCGAGCTGGTGACGCTCGCGGTTCTGGGCGTGCTGATCTTCGGCCCGGACAAGCTGCCGAAGGTTATCCAGGACGCCTCGCGCTTCATCCGCAAGATCCGCGAGTTCTCGGAGAGCGCCAAGGAAGACATCCGCACGGAGCTCGGCCCGGAGTTCAAGGACTTCGAGTTCGAGGACCTCAACCCCAAGACGTTCGTCCGCAAGCAGCTCATGGACGGCAGCGACGATCTGGGGCTGAAGGAGATCCGCGAGAGCTTCGACCTCCGCAAGGACCTGGCCGAGGTGACCGACGCGGTGAACGGTCGCGAGAGCAAGGAAGTGGAGTCCGAGGACTCCCGGGCAAGCGTTTCGAGTGGCTCCGCGATCACCGCCGCCAATGGCTCCGCCGGTGCTCCGGACCTGCTCAAGAAGCGTGACCAGCCCGCCAAGGACGACCGGCCGCCGTTCGACGCCGACGCCACCTGACCCCCCGCCAATCCCGGCTCGTCGGGAGGCTATGGCTATTCTCCATCTGTCCGGTTGTGAGTACGCCCGTTGGGGGGCGGGCCGCTCCGGACCCAACGGATCGAGGAGGCGGCCGGGCAGATGGAGACGACAAGTCGGGTGGGCGCGGAAGATGCGCCGAGCACAGGCACGGCAGAGGGGATGCCGGCGGCCCGGCGCACTGTCGACGGCTATCTGGCGGCCACGTTCCCCTGGTACGGACTGGACGAGGCCTTCACCGGGCCCCGCCGGCTGATGCAGGTCGGCACCGCGGCGGACGGCACGGTCCAGCACGGTTCCATCGGACACGGTGACGAACCGTCGGTCCGGGCCGATGCGGGCGCCGAGAAGCAACGGTTCGCCGTCGTCGTGTCCATGGCCAGCAGCCCGGTGCGGCACAGCGGCGACGGCACGGGAGTGCTGGACGCGACCACGGTGTCCTCCGCGGCCTGGCTGGCCGGCTCCGGCCTGCTCGCCTGCACCTGGCCGCCGCAGATGGACCACGCGCTGCGCGACGACTGGCTGGACCAGCAGACGGAGACGGCGTTCGAACTCGCCGACGACCTGGACGGCCCGGCGTGGTCGGTGCTCTCACTGCCGGTGGACGGCGTCCCCGTCCCGTTCCACTACCGCGAGTCCGAGTTCGGCTGGGTGCTGGCCGGATCGGCGCTCGGCGGGGTGCACATCGGCGCGTACGGACGCGGGATGAGCGCGTACGGGCTGGGCTTCTCGGTGATCGGTGACATCACGACGTACGCGTAGTACGGGGACGTACCCGCGGCACGGGGACGTACCTGCAGCCACGAGGACGTACGCGGAACACGCAGCGGTGACCGGCCCGGGGCCGGTCACCGTCCGCCGTCTCAGAACTTGTTGCGCGGGGTGATGCCCAGCGACATGCCCGACAGGCCGCGCTGACGGCCGCCCAGCTTGTCCGCGATGGTGCGCAGCGCCTTGCCGGCCGGGGAGTCGGGGTCGGACAGGACGACCGGCTTGCCCTCGTCGCCGCCCTCACGCAGCCGCACGTCGATCGGGATGGAACCGAGCACCGGTACCTCGGCGCCGACCGTCTTCGTCAGCCCCTCGGCCACCCGCGCGCCACCGCCGGTACCGAACACGTCGACCATCTCGTCGCAGTGCGGGCACGGCATGCCCGACATGTTCTCGACGACACCGACGATCTTCTGGTGGGTCTGCACGGCGATCGAACCGGCCCGCTCGGCGACCTCGGCCGCCGCCTGCTGCGGGGTCGTGACGACCAGGATCTCGGCGTTCGGCACCAGCTGCGCCACCGAGATCGCGATGTCGCCGGTGCCCGGCGGCAGGTCGAGCAGGAGGACGTCGAGGTCGCCCCAGTACACATCGGCGAGGAACTGCTGGAGCGCGCGGTGCAGCATCGGCCCGCGCCAGACCACCGGGGCGTTGCCCGGGGTGAACATGCCGATGGAGATGACCTTCACGCCGTGCGAGGACGGCGGCATGATCATGTTCTCGACCTGGGTCGGCTTGCCGTCCGCGCCGAGCATCCGCGGCACACTGTGCCCGTAGATGTCCGCGTCCACGACGCCGACCTTGAGGCCGTCGGCGGCCATCGCCGCCGCCAGGTTCACCGTCACCGACGACTTGCCGACGCCGCCCTTGCCGGACGCGACCGCGTAGACCCGGGTCAGCGAGCCGGGCTTGGCGAACGGCACCTCGCGCTCCGCCGTGCCGCCGCGCAGCGAGGAAGCGAGCTCCTTGCGCTGCTCGTCGCTCATCACGTCGAGCGTCACGTCGACCCGCGAGACGCCCTCGACGCGGGCCACCGCGTCCGTCACGTTCTTGGTGATCGTCTCGCGCATCGGACAGCCTGAGACCGTGAGATAGACCGTGACAGCGACCGCACCGTCAGCATCGATCTCGACCGATTTCACCATGCCGAGCTCGGTGATCGGGCGGTGGATCTCCGGGTCGTTCACTGTCGCCAGTGCTTCAAGCACAGCGTCTTCCGTAGCCATACGGACGATGTTACGGCGCTTGTCGCTACGCGCGAGTAGCCCCCGTCAGCGGTCTTCGTCACTCTCGGCCGCGAACAGGGCCCGGCGGTCGTCCAGGTCCCTCACGAGGTCCTCCAGCTCGGAGCGGATCCAGTCGCGGGTGGCGACCTCGCCGAGCCCCATCCGCAGCGAGGCGATCTCCCGGGTGAGGTACTCGGTGTCCGCGATGGAGCGCTCGTTCTGCTTGCGGTCCTGCTCGTGGGTGACCCGGTCGCGGTCGTCCTGCCGGTTCTGCGCGAGCAGGATCAGCGGCGCCGCGTACGAGGCCTGGAGCGACAGCATCAGCGTCAGGAAGATGAACGGGTACTGGTCGAACCGCCAGTGCTCGGGCGCGAAGACGTTCCACACCACCCAGACGATGATGACCAGCGTCATCCAGACGATGAACCGTCCGGTGCCCAGGAAGCGGGCGATCCGCTCGGAGAACCGGCCGAACGCCTCCGGGTCGTAGTCCGGCAGCATCCGCCGGCGCGGATCCTTCGGCTGGTCCAGCCGGGAGCGGGGCGGGCGCGCGATGCCCGAGGCCCCCACCGGCGCCGCCCTGGCGCGTTCCTCAGCGGCCACCGGCCACCCCCTCCTCGCTGTGGAAATCCGTCTCCCGCCAGTCCTCGGGCAGCAGGTGGTCAAGCACGTCGTCGACCGTCACCGCACCGAGCAGCGAGCCGCTCTCGTCCACCACGGGCGCCGAGACCAGGTTGTACGCGGCCAGATAGCTCGTCACGGCCGGCAGCGGGGTGTCCGGGGCCAGGGGGACGAGATCGCTGTCCACGATCGAGCTGACCAGGGCGTACGGCGGATCCCGCAGCAGCCGCTGGAAGTGCACGGTGCCCAGGTACTTGCCGGTCGGCGTCTCGTCGGGCGACCGGCACACGTACACCTGGGCGGCGAGCGCCGGGGACAGGTCCGCCTGCCGGACCCGGGCGAGCGCGTCGGCGACCGTCGCGTCCGGCCGCAGGATGATCGGCTCGGTGGTCATCAGCCCGCCCGCGGTCCGCTCCTCGTACGACAGCAGGCGCCGCACATCGGCCGCGTCGTCCGGCCGCATCAGCGTCAGCAGCCGCTCCTTGTCCTCCTCGGGCAGCTCGGACAGCAGGTCGGCCGCGTCGTCCGGGTCCATCGCCTCCAGGACGTCGGCGGCGCGCTCCTCCTGGAGCTTGCCGATGATCTCCACCTGGTCGTCCTCGGGCAGCTCCTCCAGGACGTCGGCGAGCCGGTCGTCGTCGAGAGCGGCCGCGACCTCGGCCCGCCGCTTCGGCGACAGGTGGTGCAGCGCGTTGGCCACGTCCGTCGGGCGCAGCCGTTCGAACGTGGCGACCAGGGATTCGGCGCCCTGCCCGTCCTCCTGCAGCGAGAACCCGCTGACCGCCGACCACTCGACCGTCAGCGTCTCGCCCTTGCGGCGCAGCGCCCCGCCCTTGCCCTTGCGTACGAAGTACTTGTCGATCTCCCAGTCGCGGCGGGCCGGGAGCTGCTGGACGGAGACGTCGAGGACGGTGACCTCCTCGCCGGTCTCCACCAGGCGGACCCGCCGGTCGAGGAACTCGCCGAGCACCAGACGTTCGGTGGGCCGCTGTTCGAAGCGCCTCATGTTGACCACGCCGGTGGTGATGACCTGGCCGGACTCGATCCCGGTCACCCGGGTCATCGGGAGGAAGATCCGGCGGCGGCTGAGCACCTCGACGACGAGCCCGAGCAGCCGGGGCGGCCTGCCGCCGACCCGGAGCATCGCGACCAGATCGCGGACCCGGCCCACCTGGTCGCCGTTGGGGTCGAAGACCGGGACACCGGCGAGGTGCGAGACGAACACCCGGGGGGCGCCTGCCGCCATGGTGCGCCTCCTTCTTCCGTGTGCGACTTCACCGACTGGTCCGTTTAGCAGCCAATCAACCGTTATGACGGGATCAGGCTAGCCCGTACCGCTCCGGGTTGCCCCGGTGGAGCCGTCCGTACGGCTCCCTGCCGGAAGGTGTGCACGGCACAGGTACGCTGCCGTCTGCCACCCCCCGAGATGCAGATGAGAGGCAGTGCGCCCGTGACCTCCTCCGTTCCGCCCGTCCGGGCCCGACGCCGGACCGCTCTCGCCGCCCTGCTCTGTGCGGGGCTGGCCGTGACCCTCACGGCGTGCGGCGGCGAGGACCCGGACCAGGGGACCAACGGCGTCGGCAAGCTGGAAGCCGGCCAGATCGAGAAGAAGGCCCAGGACGCGGCGGACGCCGCCGGCACGGTGCGCCTCGCCGGGACGCTGGTCAGCAAGGGCGGCACGTACAAGCTGAACATGCAGCTCAAGGAGGACGGCGGCACCGGCTCCGTGGTCTCGAAGGACAGCACCTTCGAGCTGCTGCGGATCGGTGACGAGCTCTACCTGAAGGCGGACTCCGGGTTCTGGAGCCACGAGGAGAAGTCCGGCGCCGACAGTACGGCGGGCGGCACGGCCGCGGACAAGCTGAACGACAAGTACGTGAAGGTGCCCCAGGACGACCCCACGTACAAGCAGCTGCGCGGCTTCACGGACAAGGAGACCCTGCTCGACGGCCTGCTCTCGCTGCACGGCACCCTCAACAAGGGCGACCGGGAGAAGGTCGGCGCGGCCCGGACCATCCAGATCACGGGCGGCAAGGGCGAGGGCGGCACGCTCGACGTCTCACTGGAGGGCACGGCGTATCCGCTGCGGTTCGCGCGCGGCGGTGGCGGGGGGACCGTCACCCTGTCGGACTGGGGCAAGGACTTCGCGCTGGAGGCACCGGCGCAGGAGGACACGGTCGACTACGGGAAGCAGCTGCCCAAGACCTCGTCCTGACGGGTGCGGGGCGCGGGGCCGCCACGCGCCCGGGCCTCCGGGCCCGGCCGTCAGCCCTTGCGCCCGCGCTTCAGCAGTCGCGGCAGCCCCGCGGGAACCGGCCGTCGCGTGGTCGCGGGCGTCGCCAGCGGCGCCGCGGCCAGCGAGCCGTCCGGCAGCTCCGTGCGGAACTCGCCGGGCGTCAGCCGCAGCACCCGGCACTCGCGCGCCCACCGCTCCGTCAACTGCTCGGCGTCCGGCGCGTTCAGCCGCTTGCCCTTGAGCTCGGCGACCGCGGCCTCCCATTCCTCGGAGTGCGGGGCGAGCTGCGTCACCGCGGCCGTCCAGGCGACCAGCCGGCCGCCCTTGTCCTTGCTGCGCACGGTCACCTCGGCGGCGGACCCGTCGGTGAGCCCGGCCGGCAGCGGCTGCTCGCCGGGGCCGTCCCCGACCAGATGCGCCGCGCCCTCGTGCCATACGTGCCACAGCGCCCGGGCGGGCCCGGTGCCCCGCACCCAGATCAGGCCCGACTTCTTGGTGGCCTCCTCGACGAGGGCCCGGCCCAGTGGCGCGTCAGCGGCAGCAGCAGTCATGCCCGAACTCTATGGGAGGCGCACCGGGGCCGGGATCAGAGCCAGCCGTTGCGCTTGAGCATGCGGTGGATGGAGAAACAGACCACGCCGATGAAGCCCAGCACCATCGGGTAGCCGTACCGCCAGCCCAGCTCCGGCATGTGCTTGAAGTTCATGCCGTAGACGCCGCAGATCATCGTCGGTACGGCGACGATGGCCGCCCAGGACGTGATCTTGCGCATGTCCTCGTTCTGCGCGACGGTCGCCTGCGCCAGGTTGGCCTGGAGGATCGAGTTCAGCAGTTCGTCGAAGCCGATGACCTCCTCGTGCACCCGTGCCAGGTGGTCGGCGACGTCACGGAAGTACTTCTGGATGTCCGGGTCGATCAGCCGCATGGGCCGCTCGCTCAGCAGCTGCATCGGCCGCAGCAGCGGCGACACCGCCCGCTTGAACTCCAGGACCTCACGCTTGAGCTGGTAGATCCGGCCGGCGTCGGAACCGCGCGGGCTGCCCTTCGCCGGGGTGGAGAAGACCTCGATCTCCACCTCGTCGATGTCGTCCTGCACGGCCCCGGCCACCGCGATGTAGCCGTCGACGACATGGTCGGCGATGGAGTGCAGCACCGCGGACGGGCCCTTGGCGAGCAGCTCGGGGTCGTCCTGCAGCCGGTGACGCAGCGCGCGCAGCGAGCCGTGGCCGCCGTGCCGCACGGTGATGACGAAGTCCCGGCCGGTGAAGCACATCACCTCACCGGTCTCGACCACCTCGCTGGTGGCGGTGAGTTCGGTGTGATCGACGTAGTGGATGGTCTTGAAGACGGTGAAGAGGGTGTCGTCGTAACGTTCCAGCTTCGGCCGCTGGTGGGCGTGGACGGCGTCCTCGACGGCCAGCGGGTGCAGCCCGAACTCCCGGGCGATACCGGCGAATTCCTCCTCGGTCGGCTCGTGCAGGCCGATCCAGGCGAAACCGCCCTCCTCCCGCACCTGGAGCATCGCCTCGTGCGGCGTGCGGCAGTTGCCGCTCTCCAGGCGCCGCCCGTCGCGGTAGACCGCGCAGTCGACGACCGCGCTGGAGGCGGACGGGTCACGGGTGGTGTCGTAGGCGTTGTGCAGTGCGTTGCTCTTGCGCAGGGACGGGCGCACGGCGGCGCGCAGGTCGCGGATCATCGACATGGCTGGCTCCTTCACGGAGGGCCGTGGTCGGGCACGTGGAACAGCCCGGAATGGGGACGTGTGCTCACGTCCGCAAAGCGGGCGGCACCGCAGCGGCACGACGACGGCGTTCGCTACAGACAGGCAAAAAAGGAGTGCTCTTCCGTCGTGCGCAAAGCAATGGGCCTCGACCGGGAGGCTTCAGATCACCGGGAAAGGCGGAGGGCGGAAGAGCGGTTGGTACTGCACGATCGACTTCGATCCATTGCAGCCCCACCTCCTCCAGCCGGTCCCCCTTGGGGGATGACGTGTCGTCGGGGCTGAGAGCGACGCTTCTGCGTGCTGCCCCGACCAGCGGCCAAGACTATCAGCCGACTGACGGCCAATCCCTTACTTTGCCCGTTCCATACGCGTCCTATGCTCGCGGGATGGGAGAAATTCTTGCTCTGGTCGAGGCCCGGCTGCTGACGGCCCTCGGTGAACCGGACGCGCGCGCGGCGGTGACGTTCCTCGGCACGGACCGGATCGAGGTGCTCCGCTTCGTCGACGGCGATGTGGTGCGCTACGCCACGCTCGGCATGTCGGCACAGCCGATGGCCGATCCGACCGCGGTCCTCGCCGACCCGGTGAAGGGGCCGCGCGCCGAACTGGTCATCTCCGTACGCGCCGGACTCGCCGACACCGACAAGGTGCTCCGCCCGCTCGCCGTGCTGGCGGCCTCCCCGCAGGTCGAGGGGGTGATCGTGGCGCCGGGCGCCTCGCTGGAGGTCGGTGAGCCGCTGTGGCCCGGGGCGCCGTTCAGCTCCGTGCTGGTCGCGGAGCCGGGCGGTCTGGTGGAGGACCTGGAGCTGGACGCGCCGATGGAGCCGGTGCGGTTCCTGCCGCTGCTGCCGATGACGAACAACGAGGCCGCGTGGAAGCGGGTCAGGGGGGCGCAGGAGCTCCAGGAACGGTGGCTCTCGCACGGTACGGACCTGCGTGATCCGCTGCGTGGCTCCGTAACCCTGGACTGATCCGCAGCCCGGACCGATCCGTACTTCCCGGACCTGCCCGCGCCGCCGGACCGATCCGTAGCCCCGGACCGATCCCGTACCCCGGGCCGATCCCGTACCCCGGGCCGATCCGCGCCGCCGGAGGCGCGGCGAAGCCCCGCCGCGCGGCCAGGAGGGGGAGCCGCGGGCGGGGCCGGTGCGGGGGAGGGGAGGTCAGTCGGCGAAGACCGTGACGCCGTCCTCGGTCGCGTGCTTCGGCTCCAGCTCCGCCGCCTCGTGGGTCAGCGCCGAACGCCGGATCCAGACGACGAGCGCACCGGCCACGGCCGTGACCGCGGCGACCACGAACGGGATGTGGATGTTGCTCCACTCCTCGATCTTCGGCGCGAGGTACGGGGCGGCGGCCGCGGCGAACCAGCGGACGAAGTTGTAGCCGGCGCTCGCCACCGGGCGCGGTGCGTCGGACACACCGAGCGCCAGTTCCGTGTAGACGGTGTTGTTCATCCCGATGAAGGCACCGGAGACGACGGTGCAGACGATGGCGGTGGTGTGGTCGCCGTAGCCCAGGACCAGGAGGTCGACGGCGAGCAGCACCAGCGAGGCGCCGAGCACCTTCAGCGAACCGAAGCGCTCCTGGAGCCGCGGGGCGACCAGCACCGAGAAGACCGCGAGCAGCAGGCCCCAGGCGAAGAACACCGCGCCCGACTTGTACGGCGTCATGTTCAGCACGAACGGTGTGAACGCCAGGATCGTGAAGAACGAGTAGTTGTAGAAGAACGCCGAGGTCGCCACCGAGGCCAGCCCGCCGTGGCCGAGCGCCTTGATCGGGTCGAGCAGCGAGGTCTTCCTGGCCGGCCTGGGCTGTTCCTTCAGGAGCGCCGTGATGCAGATGAAGCCGATGGCCATCAGCGCGGCCGTGCCGAAGAACGGGTAGCGCCAGCTGGCGTCACCGAGCAGCGCGCCGACCAGCGGCCCGCAGGCCATGCCGAGGCCGAGCGCCGACTCGTAGAGCAGGATCGCCGCCGAGCTGCCGCCGGCCGCCGCGCCGACGATCACGGCCAGCGCGGTCGACACGAAGAGCGCGTTGCCCAGCCCCCAGCCGGCCCGGAAGCCGACGAGTTCACCGACCGAGGACGAGGTGCCGGAGAGCGCGGCGAAGACGACGACGAGCGCGAGGCCGGCCAGGAGCGTCTTGCGGCCGCCGATCCGGCTGGACACGAAGCCGGTGACCAGCATCGCCACGGCGGTGATCAGGAAGTACGAGGTGAAGAGCAGGGACACCTGGCTCGGCGTCGCCTCCAGGCCCTTGGCGATGGACGGCAGAATCGGGTCCACCAGGCCGATTCCCATGAACGCGACGACAGAGGCGCCCGCCGTGGCCCAGACGGCCTTCGGCTGACGCAGGATGCTGCCCGCGCCCTGATCGAACGGATCCTCTCCCTGCATGGGTCTTCTCGCTCTCCGCTAGATAGTTGCGATCTGCATAGAATAAGTTAGAGAACCTAATGAGTGCAAGTTACATCTATTTCCGCAGGTGGAGCCGCGCTGCGGACGGGTGATCTTCCTTGACGCGGCGACGCTCCTGGAGGACCGTTGGTCGCTATGAGGGGCGAACCCAGTTGCCCGAAGTGCGGAGGCCGGGTCAGAGCACCCGGTCTGTTCGCCGACACCTGGCAGTGCGCCGTGCACGGCAGCGTGCAGCCGCTCCAGCCGGTCGTCCCGCCCAGCGTCGAAGGGCTGGGGGTGGTGGTGCGCCGAGCCCAGGTCCCGGTCTGGATGCCCTGGCCGCTGCCGGTGGGCTGGCTGTTCACCGGGGTGGCGAGCGCGGGTGACGACCGCAGCGGTGGCCGGGCCACCGCCGTCGCCTGCTCCGGCCCCGGACCCGTCGGCGGCATCGGCGAACTGCTGCTCGTCACCGAGGAGCTCGGCATCGGACTCGGTGCGCGCTACGCGGGGATCGACGGCCCCGACCCCGGCCCGCACCTGGACGTCGAGGGCCCGCCGGACGTCAAGATGCTCGCCGCCGGACGCCCCACCCCGCTGTGGCACGTCAAGGGTGCCCCCGCCGACCGGGCGGTCTTCGCGGGCGAGGCGCGCGGGCTCTGGCTCTGGGCGATCGTCTGGCCCGAGCAGTCCGGACTCCTGATGTACGACGAGCTGGTGCTCGCCGATCTGCGCGAGGCGGGGGGCGAGATGGAGCTCGTACCCTGCGGGGCGCTCACCCCGCGGCTGCTCGGCTGAGGGGCGTTGCCGGGGACCTCGCACCCGGCCGGGTGCCGTTCGAACGCCGGTTATCCTAGAACGTCCCCTTGATCCGCCCCGAGCACTGGAGTACGCGTCGTGCGCATCGACCTGCACACCCACTCCACCGCATCGGACGGCACGGACACCCCCGCGCAGCTGGTGGCGAACGCCGCCGCCGCGGGCCTGGACGTCGTCGCGCTCACCGACCACGACACCGTGCGCGGTCACGCCGAGGCGGCCGCCGCCCTCCCCGAGGGGCTCACCCTCGTCACCGGCGCCGAGCTCTCCTGCCGGATCGACGGCGTGGGCCTGCACATGCTGGCGTACCTCTTCGACCCCGACGAGCCCGAGCTGGCCCGCGAACGCGAACTCGTGCGCGACGACCGGGTGCCGCGCGCCCGCACCATGGTGCGCAAGCTCCAGGAGCTCGGCGTGCCCGTCGAGTGGGAGCAGGTCGCCAGGATCGCCGGAGACGGATCGGTCGGCCGGCCGCACGTCGCCACCGCACTCGTCGAGCTCGGCGTCGTCGAGACCGTCTCCGACGCCTTCACGCCCGAATGGCTCGCGGACGGCGGGCGGGCCTACGCCGAGAAGCACGAGCTCGACCCCTTCGACGCGATCCGGCTGGTCAAGGCCGCCGGCGGCGTCACCGTCTTCGCGCACCCGGCCGCCGCCAAGCGCGGCGAGGTGGTGCCCGAGTCGTCGATAGCGCGGCTCGCCGCCGCGGGTCTCGACGGCATCGAGGTCGACCACATGGACCACGACGAGCCGACCCGGGCCGCACTGCGCGGGCTCGCCCGCGATCTGGGCCTGCTGACGACCGGGTCCAGCGACTACCACGGCAGCCGCAAGACCGTCGGGCTGGGCGAATACACCACCGACCCCGAGATCTACGGCGAGATCACCCGGCGCGCCACGGGAGCCTTCCCGGTGCCGGGCGCCGGCGGGCGCGGCCCCGCGTAACGACGCACGCGCCGGGGCCGGAGCACGGACCCGTACCGCCGTCCCTGCACCTCTCCACGTTCCACTTCCACGCACCCGGCCGCCGTCATGGCTTCGGGGTGCGCTCCTTCAGGCCGTTTCTCTCTTCTCGCAAGGCTCACTGTGTTCGACGTCGCTGTCTTCGGATCCCTTTTTCTCACGCTTTTTGTGATTATGGATCCCCCTGGGATCACCCCGATCTTCCTCGCGCTCACCGCGGGCCGACCCGCCAAGATGCAGCGCAAAATGGCGTTGCAGGCGGTCGCCGTCGCCTTCGGCGTGATCGCCGTCTTCGGCGTGCTCGGCCAGCAGATCCTCGACTACCTGCATGTCTCCGTCCCCGCCCTGATGATCGCGGGCGGACTGCTCCTGCTGCTGATCGCGCTCGATCTGCTCACCGGCAAGACCGACGAGCCGACGCAGACCAAGGACGTCAACGTGGCGCTCGTACCGCTGGGCATGCCGCTGCTCGCCGGGCCCGGCGCGATCGTGTCGGTGATCCTGGCCGTGCAGCACGCCGACAGCGTGGGCAGCCAGATCTCGGTCTGGTCGGCGATCGTCGCCATGCACATCGTGCTCTGGCTGACCATGCGCTACTCGCTGCTGATCATCCGGGTCATCAAGGACGGCGGCGTCGTGCTGGTGACCAGGCTGGCCGGAATGATGCTCTCCGCCATCGCCGTGCAGCAGATCATCAACGGCGTCACCCAGGTCGTCCAGAACTCCTGACGGGCCCCCGGACGCCACAGCGCCCCCGTACGGACCTTCCGTACGGGGGCGCTTCGTCTCTGTGCGTCGTCGTGCGTTACGAAGCCGAGGTTTCGGCCGGGCGGATATAGATGCGCTGGCCCACGGCTGCGGCCTGCTGCACGATCCGGTTGACGGAGGCGGCGTCCACGACGGTGCTGTCCACGGCGGTACCGTCGACATCGTCGAGTCGCATGATCTCGAAGCGCATAGGGCTTCCCTTCGTCTGATCCTCCTGCTGGAGAACTACTGGGAGGACGGGTGGCCCGTCCGCAAGGATGAGAGCCCAGAACATCCCTGTCCTGCGCTCCACGAGGTGTACAACGGCTTGCTTCCTGCAAACATTCCCTACGCTAAGGAAATTTTTTGGATGTCTAAGTATCAGCAGGTCACCGAGCATGCGCGGGCGACAAGGTCCACGACGAGGCCCGAATGAACGAGGCAGAGATCCGCGAGCGCCTGGACCTCACCAACGAACTGCTCCAGCGCATGCTCGCCGAGGTGTCGAAGACCCCCTCGACCCACGCGATCTTCGTGGACGCGGGCTATGTGTACGCCGCGGCCGGACTGCTCGTCACCGGCACCGAGGACCGCCGCTCCTTCGACCTCGACGCGGAAGGCCTGATCGAGGCCTTCATCGACAAGGCCCGGACGATCTTCGCGGACAGCAGACTGCTCCGCGTGTACTGGTACGACGGAGCCAGGCGGCGCATCCACACCACCGAGCAGCAGTCCATCGCCGAACTCCCCGACGTCAAGGTCAGACTCGGCAACCTCAACGCCAACAACCAGCAGAAGGGCGTCGACTCACTCATCCGCACCGACCTCGAATCGCTCGCCCGGCACCGCGCCATCAGTGACGCCGCACTGGTCGGCGGCGACGAGGACCTGGTCTCCGCGGTGGAGGCGGCGCAGGGCTACGGGGCCCGGGTGCACCTGTGGGGCATCGAGGCGGGCGAGGGGCGCAATCAGGCCGAACCGCTGCTCTGGGAGGTCGACAGCCAGCGCACCTTCGACCTGGACTTCTGCCGCCCGTACGTCACCAGACGCCCCGTCACCACCTACGAGGACGACACCCCCGCGCCCGCGCGCGAGGACGTCCGCTTCGTCGGCGCGCAGATCGCCGCGGCCTGGCTGGCCGCCCGGGGCCGCGAGTCGCTCGCCGACCTGCTGCCCGGCCACCCGTATCTGCCGGGCTCCGTCGACCAGGACCTGCTGGTCGAGGCCGAACGGCTGCTCCAGCACTCGCTGCGCGGCCACGCACACCTGCGGCGGGCCCTGCGCGACGGCTTCTGGCAGCACCTCCAGTCGCAGTACTGAGCCCTCGCGGCCCGGGTCCTACAGGCTGTCCCAGTACGCGGCGATCGCGGCCGCCGTCTCCTGCGGGCGGTCCGTGTTGGGGGAGTGCTCGGCGCCCGCGATCCGGGTGCGGTGCGCGCCGAGCCGCCGCGCCATGTCGTCGAGCAGCGGCACCGGCCAGGTGTCGTCGCGCTCGCCGGAGAGCACATGGACCGGGAGCGGTACGGCGGCGAGTTCGGCCACCCGGTCCGGCTCGGTCACCAGCCGGCGCCCGGTGGCGATCAGCTGGGCCGGCCGGTGGCGCAGCCAGCGCCGGCGCAGCGCCTCGCCGTCCGCCGACGCCACCTCCTCCGGCGGATCGAGGGCGCGCATCGCCTCCCAGACCCGGGCCATGCTCAGCGTCGCCAGGGCGTCGCCCAGGACCTTCACCTTGAGCTGCTGGGCCTCGACGACCTCGGCGGGCCCCGACGACATGAGCGTCAGCGAACGGAACGGCGAGGCGTCGAGCAGCACGGCGGCGCGGGCGATCTGCCCGCCGAGCGAGTGCCCCAGCAGATGCACGGTGCCGGCGGCACCGAGCACGGTGGCCTGGGCGAGCACATCGCGGGCCAACTCGCCCTGCTCGTAGTCCTCCTGACGGTCCGTCCCGTCCGTCTCGTACTGCCCGCGGCCGTCCACGGCGACGGTCCGGTACCCGGCGGTCGAGAGCGGTTCGAGGAGCGCCACGAAGTCCTCCTTGCTGCCCATGTAGCCGGGCAGCAGGAGGGCGGTGCCGCGGACGGCACCGGGCGGCGAGGCGTCCAGCACGGCGAAGTCACCGCGCGAGGTGCGCAGCTGGTGGGCGTGGGCGCAGGGGGGCGGGGTGAAGGTGTGCGGCCGGCTCATGGGACGAGGTTATGCCGTGGCACGTCCCACGGTCAGCGGGGGACGTGCCACGAACGCCGGACGGGCCCGAGGAAGTCCTCGGGCCCGTCCGGCGTTCGTCGGCTGCTGCTCAGCCTTCGGCCGCGGCGGCGGCCGCACGCGGCGCCCGACGCCTGCGCGGCTTCGCCTCGGCCTCCTCGGCGGCCGGGGCCTCGGCCACGGTCTGAGTCTTCGGCTTGGCGGCCGCACGGGTGCGGCGGCGCGGCTTGGTGTCGGTGACCGGCTCGGAGATCGGGGCGATCTGGAAGTCGACCTCGTCCTCGACAGGCTTGACGACACGGGCCCGGCGACGCGGCTTGGTCACCGTCTTCGTCTCGGCGACCGGCTCGGAGATCGGGGCGATCTGGAAGTCGACCTCGTCCTCGGCAGGCTTGACCACGCGGGCCCGGCGGCGGCGCGGCTTGGTCTCGGCCACGGCCTCGGCCGGCGCGGCCTTGGCCGCCTTCGGCTCCACCACGACCTCGACCACGGCCTCCACCGTGCTCACCACGGCCTCGGCGGCGGCCTCGGCCGCGCCGACCCGGGTGCGGCGGCGGCGACGCGGCGTACGCGGCTCCGCCGGGGCGTCGACGGCCTCGGTGGACGGGGCCGGCACCGCGGCGGCGGACGCCGCTTCGGAGACGGCGGAGCCGCCCCGGGTACGACGGCGCTGACGCGGCGTGCGCGGCGCACGCTCCTCGCGGACGGCGGGCGCCGAGGCAGCGGCGGACTTGCGGCCGCGGCCGCCCGTCTCGCCGAGGTCCTCGATCTCCTCGGCCCGCAGACCCGCCCGGGTCCGCTCGGCGCGCGGCAGGACACCCTTGGTGCCGGCCGGGATGTCGAGTTCCTCGAAGAGGTGCGGCGAGGTGGAGTAGGTCTCGACCGGGTCGTTGAACTTCAGGTCGAGCGCCTTGTTGATCAGCTGCCAGCGCGGGATGTCGTCCCAGTCGACCAGCGTGATCGCGATGCCCTTGGCACCCGCGCGACCGGTCCGGCCGATGCGGTGGAGGTACGTCTTCTCGTCCTCCGGCGACTGGTAGTTGATGACGTGGGTCACACCCTCGACATCGATGCCGCGCGCCGCGACGTCGGTGCAGACGAGCACGTCCACCTTGCCGTTGCGGAAGGCGCGCAGCGCCTGCTCACGGGCGCCCTGGCCGAGGTCGCCGTGGACCGCGCCGGACGCGAAGCCGCGCTTCTCCAGCTGCTCGGCGATGTCGGCCGCGGTGCGCTTGGTACGGCAGAAGATCATCGCGAGCCCGCGGCCGTTGGCCTGCAGGATGCGGGAGACCATCTCCGGCTTGTCCATCGAGTGGGCCCGGAAGACGTGCTGCGAGATGTTCGCGACGGTCGCGCCCTCGTCGTCGGGCGAGGTGGCGCGGATGTGCGTCGGCTGCGACATGTAGCGGCGCGCGAGGCCGATGACGGCGCCCGGCATCGTCGCGGAGAACAGCATCGTCTGGCGCGTCGCCGGCAGCATCGTGATGATCTTCTCGACGTCGGGCAGGAAGCCCAGGTCGAGCATCTCGTCGGCCTCGTCGAGGACCAGCGCGCGGACGTGCGAGAGGTCGAGCTTGCGCTGTCCGGCCAGGTCGAGCAGGCGGCCCGGGGTGCCGACGATCACGTCGACGCCCTTCTTCAGCGCCTCGACCTGCGGCTCGTACGCGCGGCCGCCGTAGATCGCGAGAACGCGGACGTTGCGCACCTTGCCGGCGGTCAGCAGGTCGTTGGTGACCTGCTGGCAGAGCTCACGGGTGGGGACGACGACCAGCGCCTGCGGCGCCTCGGTCAGCTTCTCGGGCCCGGCCCGGCCGGCCTCGACGTCCGCGGGGACGGTGACGCGCTCCAGCAGCGGCAGACCGAAACCGAGGGTCTTGCCGGTGCCGGTCTTGGCCTGGCCGATGACATCGGAGCCGGAGAGCGCGACGGGGAGCGTCATCTCCTGGATGGGGAACGGGGACACAATGCCGACGGACTCAAGGGCCTCGGCCGTCTCGGGAAGAATCCCGAGTTCACGAAACGTAGTCAGGGTGCTGCCTCTTCTGTGAGACGCGGCCCGAGGCGAACGCTGGGGGTCGTACCGTGCCGGGGTTGGTCATCCGGCCGTGGATGGGCCGGGTGGCGCGGGACCACTGCCGTCGCTCGAGCGCTCGTGCCGCTGAGGGGGCCCCTCATCTGCGGTCGTACGTGTCGTACGCCCCGCGTGGAGGGCTGTCGGGTCGGAGCCGATCGGGCCACCGACCGGGCATCCTCATTCGTTTTCACCATTTTCGCGCCACCGGTACATCCAAAATACTCAGTAGGCGCAATACCACTGTACCCCGGATTCGCGCATGTGTGTTGGGCGAATTCATCGGAACGGTGTGATGTCACTGGCTGACCAGGCCCTTCCGTCCCCCGCCGGGCGGGCTATTCTGCGCTCCATGGAGACGCCTGACAACGCCACTGAAACCTCCGAGCCCACCGGAATCGCCGCCCAGGACTGGGCCACCGCTTCCGCGGAGCCGCAGTACCGGGCAGCGGTCGTGGACCTGCTGGGAGCACTCGCGTACGGGGAGCTGGCGGCCTTCGAGCGGCTCGCCGAGGACGCCAAGCTCGCGCCGACACTGGCCGACAAGGCGGAACTGGCGAAGATGGCCTCCGCCGAATTCCACCACTTCGAGCGGCTGACCGACCGGCTGGCCGCGGTCGACGTGGAGCCGACCGGCGCCATGGAGCCCTTCGCCAAGGCGCTCGACGACTTCCACCGCCAGACCGCGCCGTCGGACTGGCTGGAGGGTCTGGTCAAGGCGTACGTCGGCGACTCGATCGCCAGTGACTTCTACCGGGAGGTCGCGGTCCGGCTCGACTCGGACACCCGCTCCCTCGTCCTGGCCGTGCTCGACGACACCGGGCACGGCAACTTCGCCGTCGAGAAGGTGCGCGCCGCGATCGAGGCGGACCCGCGCGTCGGAGGCCGGCTCGCGCTCTGGGCGCGCCGCCTGATGGGCGAGGCCCTCTCCCAGGCCCAGCGGGTGGTGGCCGACCGCGACGCGCTGTCGACGATGCTCGTCGGCGGTGTGGCCGACGGCTTCGACCTGGCCGAGGTCGGGCGGATGTTCTCGCGGATCACCGAGGCGCACACCAAGCGGATGGCCGCGCTGGGACTTGCCGCGTAGCCGGATCACCGGGGCCGGCCCGCCGGGGCCGGCCTCAGGCCGCCGCTGATCGTCTCAGCGGGCGGCTGCGGGGGCGGATCAGCAGCGAGAGCGTCACGGCCCCGATCAGCGCCGAGCCGACCAGCGCGGCCACGGCATGGCCCGGACCCAGCACCGAGTGCATGAGATACGCGCCGAACAGACCTCCCAGGGCGCCGGTGGCGAAGACGGCACGGCGGGACGGAAGCCGGTCCGGCAGCGAGCGGAGCGCCAGCCAGGCGAGGACGAGTCCGAGCAGTACGGAGCCGAGCGGTACCAGGATCACAGATGATCACCTCGCGAGTTGCGGGGCGGCTAGGGCCTCTCCGGCAGGTCAGGCCCTAAATCGGTCGTTAGCGGTCCTACCCGTGGGTTGCGGAACGCAACCCTCCTGGGCGCAGGCTTCGCACAGGGATCGCCGGTACCGGCCGGAACGGGGAGCGGCCCGGCGGGAGATCCCACCGGGCCGCTGCCTCGGTCACTGCTTGAGAGCGTGCTGGACTACAGCGCGCCGAACCCCACCCGACGGGTGCTGGGCTCGCCGATCTCCACGTAGGCGATCCGGTCGGCCGGCACCAGGACCTTGCGGCCCTTCTCGTCCGTGAGGCTGAGCAGCTGCGCCTTGCCGGCGAGAGCCTCGGCGACCGTGCTCTCGACCTCTTCGGCGGAAAGCCCGCTCTCCAGAACGATCTCCCGGGGCGTGTGCTGCACCCCGATCTTGACCTCCACGGCTATGTCCCTCCGACGGTCAGTCCCTGCGCGGTGAGCCGCGCCGTACGCAGCACACATTAGCCCGCTGCGGGGGACCGCCAGTGGTCGGTGGGCAACGCCCGCAGCGAACACGGGCGCGGCCGCGCCGGGCGGCCCCGCGTCAGTGCTGATCGATGCCGTGCAGCGGGAAGCCCGCGATGCCCCGCCAGGCCAGCGAGGTGAGGAGCTGGACCGCGGTGTCGCGCGGAATGGCCGAACGGCTGGAGAGCCAGTAGCGGGCGACCACCTGGGAGACACCGCCCAGGCCGACCGCGAGCAGCATCGACTCGTCCTTGGACAGCCCCGTGTCACCGGCGATGACGTCGGAGATCGCCTCGGCGCACTGCAGCGAGACCCGGTCGACGCGTTCGCGCACCGCCGGCTCGTTGGTCAGGTCGGACTCGAAGACCAGCCGGAAGGCGCCGCCCTCGTCCTCCACGTACGCGAAGTACGCGTCCATGGTCGCCGCGACCCGCAGCTTGTTGTCGGTGGTCGACGCCAGGGCCGTGCGGACCGCCTGCAGAAGCGATTCGCAGTGCTGGTCGAGAAGGGCCAGATAGAGCTCCAGCTTGCCCGGGAAGTGCTGGTAGAGCACCGGCTTGCTGACCCCGGCCCGCTCGGCGATGTCGTCCATCGCGGCGGAGTGGTAGCCCTGCGCCACAAAGACTTCCTGCGCGGCGCCCAGCAACTGATTGCGTCGGGCGCGGCGAGGCAGGCGAGTGCCTCGCGGGCGCGCCGCCTCGGTCTGCTCGATGGCTGTCACGCCGCCTCCCAAATTTGTGATCGGACACAGCTTTTCCGTGCACGCTGCGCCGTACAGCCATCGTACTTTTGGGTAACCCGGGTATGCGCGGCGCGGACGCAGAATTTCATGGACCGGACGGCTGCGGTAGCCACAGATTCCACGGCCACCGGAACAAATCAGGTTGTATCAGCGGTATTCGTCCTCATCCTGTGTGACGACTCGGGCCTGCTCCGCCGCATCCGCCTCGTCGGCACCGTCCCGGTCGATCTCGGTGAGCGGTTCGTCGCTCCGCTGCTGGAGATCGGCCCGCTGCTCGGCGGCGTCCGCCCGGGGCGTCTCCTGGCCGGGTTCGTCCGGCTGGATGTCCTCGAAGGTCTCCGGGTCGCTGGGGTCGACCGTCATGGTGACTCCCTTCCTTGCTTCGAGCGTAGGAGCTGCGCCCCCGGGCCGCTACGCGGTCTGTGACCGCGAACACATGAATCGGGGTGTGATCGTCTCGTAACATTGCCGCATGTCTTCGACCGAACTGCCGGGAGTCCGTGCCGTCGCCGCCGCGGTGTCCCCCGCGGTGGGCACCGTCGGGGTCGCGGAGGGGGAGGAGCTGCGCTCCGTCACGCTGCCCGGGCTGACACTGACCGTACGGTCCCGGCCGCCGGAGCGGACCGGACTGCCGCCCGCGCTCTATGTGCACGGGCTCGGCGGCTCCTCGCAGAACTGGTCGGCGCTGATGCCGCTGCTCCAGGACGTGGTGGACGGCGAGGCCGTCGACCTGCCCGGCTTCGGCGACTCCCCGCCCCCGGACGACGGGAACTACTCGGTCACCGGGCACGCCCGTGCCGTGATCCGGTTCCTCGACGCGGACGGGCGCGGACCGGTACATCTGTTCGGCAATTCGCTCGGCGGTGCCGTGGCCACCCGGGTCGCCGCGGTCCGTCCGGACCTGGTGCGCACCCTCACCCTCGTCTCGCCCGCCCTCCCGGAACTGCGGGTGCAGCGCTCCGCCGTGCCGACGGGGCTGCTCGCGGTGCCCGGCGTGGCCGGCCTGTTCGCCCGGCTGACCAGGGACTGGTCGGCCGAGGACCGCACCCGAGGGGTGACCGCGCTCTGTTACGGCGATCCGGGCCGCGTCTCCGAACCGGGCTTCCGCGCCGCGGTGGCCGAAATGGAGCGCCGGATGGAGCTGCCGTACTTCTGGGACGCGATGGCGCGCTCGGCACGTGGCATTGTCGATGCGTACACGCTCGGCGGTCAGCACGGACTGTGGCGCCAGGCCGAGCGGGTGCTCGCACCGACCCAGCTCGTGTACGGCGGACGGGACCAGCTCGTCTCGTACCGGATGGCACGCAAGGCGGCCGCGGCCTTCCGGGACTCCCGGCTGCTGACGCTGCCCGACGCGGGGCACGTGGCGATGATGGAGTACCCGGAGGTGGTCGCCCAGGCCTTCCGGGAACTGCTCGACGAACGCGGCGGGAGCTGATCCGGGGCGTGGGACGACATAGTCGAAAGGGCCCCCAGCCGTCGGGGCCCGACATCGAGGCCGCCGCCGCGACCGCGGGCGGCGACCGCGAGGGCACCGGGCAGCCGGGCCCCGGCACGGGCCGGCGCCGGAGGGCGGCGGAGGCGCCGGGAGGCGCCGACGGGCACGCCCCGTTCCAGCAGGCCGGACACGTCCGCGGCGGCCACCCCGAGCAGCGCGAACCCGGCGGCGGCTGGGGGACCGGGCCGCAGCCCCGGTTCCGCGCCGAGGACCACCGGACCGCGGGGCGCCAGACCTCGGCCCAGCCGCAGGGGACGCCCCGTCAGCAGTCGCAGACCGGCACCCGGCCGCTGATACCGGGACCGCGCCGCGAGTTCGTCGAGGCGTTCGACTCGGCGCCCGCCCCGCCCGCAGGGCGCGGGCCCGCCGTCCCGCCGGCCCGCCCCGCCGATCCGCACGCCCCGGCAGCCGAGGGGGACGAGCGGCCGCCCGGAGGTACCGACGGCCCGGCACCGGCCAAGGACGGCCAGGGCGCCAAGGACGGCAAGGGCGCCAGGGGGCGCACCTTCACCGGGATCGCGGCCGCCGCGGTGACCACCGTGCTCGCGGTGGTCGTGGCCGGGCAGGTCGCCCAGGACAACGGCGGCGGGACCACCGCCGCGCAGCCCGCGGGCGTCGACCGGGACGGGGCCGACGGCACCTCCCGCTCGGACGACCGGGAGACCCCGAAGCCGGTGCGGGTCAAGCCGCTCTCGTACGAGCAGAAGATGGCCAAGGCCTATCCGCTCGCGCCGAAGCTGAAGGCTTCGGGGAAGTTCGAGGCGGTCCCGGGGACGGCGAAGGCGCCGGGCAGGGGGCACAAGTACAAGTACCGGATCGACGTGGAGAAGGGCCTCGGTCTCGACGCCGCGCTCTTCGCCAGGGCTGTCCAGGAGACGCTCAACGACGACCGCAGCTGGGCGCACGACGGGGAGATGACCTTCGAGCGGATCTCCTCCGGCGACCCCGACTTCGTGATCACCCTGGCCAGCCCCGGGACCACCGGCGAGTGGTGCGAGAAGTCGGGCCTGGACACCACGGTGGACAACGTCAGCTGCGACTCCGCCGCGACCGAGCGCGTGATGATCAACGCCTACCGCTGGGCACAGGGGTCCTCGACCTTCGGTCCGGACAAACTCTTCGCCTACCGCCAGATGCTGATCAACCATGAGGTCGGTCACCGGCTGGGGCACAACCATGTGAGCTGCGGCACGCCCGGCGCCCTCGCCCCGGTGATGCAGCAGCAGACCAAGTCGCTGAACATCGACGGAATCAAGTGCCGTCCCAACGCCTGGGTGCATCCGCCCAGTTGATCCGGGAAGGGGCGGCCCCGCAGGTGCGACGGGCCGCCTCCCGGGCCCGCCGGACCCCGTGCCCGTACGTGGAACCGGCACACGCATGCCCAGAGGCTGTCCGAATGGCGAGACGACCGTCTCAATTCGCGTTGACATCCCCTGGGTGGTGAACCATATTTCTCGGCATGTCACACGGCCCCGTCCTCCCCGATCGCGCAGTCATAGAGCTGGCGCTCATCGGTGTGACCGGGCACAGTGTCGCCGACATCCACTGTTGCTGACGCCTGCCCGAGCGCGCGTCCGCCCGCGGTCCGAGCCCTGAACGGGCCGGGCCGCCACGCATGACCGCCGCGCCGGGCGCATTCCTTCCGCAGGCGCGGCAGTCCGTTGTTTCCGGTCACCTTCTCCACCGACCGGCCGTGTGCACTCGCTCTCGTCGCCGCCTGCTCGGAACCATTCCTTCCGTTTTCTCCAGGCAGTACACCCGAGAGGTCATCTTCCGATGCGTCAACCGTCCGTCATATCGCGCCGCGTGGCCGCGGCCACCGCAGTACTCGTCGTGGCGGCGGGTGCCGCGGCCTGCGGGCCCAAGGACAACAAGGGCGCAGACAGCGGCTCCGGCGCGGCGGGCAAGCCGCAGAAGGGCGGCACGCTCACCGTCCTCAACAGCAAGCCGCAGGAGGACTTCGACCCCGCGCGGCTCTACACCTCCGGCGGCGGCAACGTCCCGTCCCTGGTCTTCCGTACGCTCACCACCCGCAACCGGGAGGACGGCGCCGCCGGCGCGAAGGTCGTCCCCGACCTCGCGACCGACCTGGGCACGCCCAGCAAGAACGCCACCGTGTGGACGTACACCCTCAAGGACGGCCTGAAGTACGAGGACGGCACGGCGATCACCAGTGCCGACATCAAGTACGGCATCGAGCGCTCCTTCGCCGCCGAGCTCTCCGGCGGTGCGCCCTATCTGCGCGACTGGCTGATCGGCGGCGCCGACTACCAGGGCCCGTACAAGGACAAGAAGGGCCTCGACTCGATCGAGACGCCCGACGCGAAGACGATCGTCTTCCACCTCAACAAGCCGGAGGGCGAGTTCCCCTTCCTGGCCACCCAGACCCAGACCACCCCGGTGCCCAGGGCCAAGGACAACGGCACCAAGTACGAGGAGCACCCGATCTCCTCGGGCCCGTACAAGGTGGTCAGGAACGAGGGCGACGGCGAGCGCCTGATCCTGGAGCGCAACCCGCACTGGTCGGCGTCGACCGACGAGGAGCGCAAGGCGTACCCCGACCGGATCGACGTGCGCTCCGGGCTCGACTCCGCCGTCATCAACCAGCGGCTGTCCGCCTCGCAGGGCGCCGACGCCGCCGCCGTCACCACCGACACCAACCTGGGCCCGGCCGAGCTGGCCAAGGTCACCGGCGACAAGAAGCTCGCCGCCCGCGTCGGCACCGGACACTTCGGCTACACCAACTACATCGCCTTCAACCCGAAGGTGAAGCCCTTCGACAACCCGAAGGTGCGTCAGGCGATCTCGTACGCCGTCGACCGCTCCTCCGTGGTCAACGCGGCCGGCGGCTCCTCGCTCGCCGAGCCCGCCACCACCTTCCTGCCCGACCAGGCGGCCTTCGGGTACACGCCGTACGACCACTTCCCGGCCGGCAAGAACGGCGACCCGGCCAAGGCCAAGGAGCTGCTGAAGGAGGCCGGCCACCCCAAGGGGCTGACCGTCACCCTCACCCACTCCAACGACAAGGACTTCGCCACCAGCCCGGAGATCGCCACCGCGCTCCAGGAGGCGCTGAAGAAGGCCGGCATCACGGTCAGGCTCCAGGGACTGGAGAGCAACGACTACTCCGACACGGTCTACAACCTGAAGAGCGAGCCCGGCTTCTTCCTCGGCGGCTGGGGCGCCGACTGGCCGTCCGGCGGCCCGTTCTTCGCGCCGATCTTCGACGGGCGCCAGATCGTCAAGTCCGGCTACAACTTCAACTCCGGTCAGCTGAACGACCCCGCGGTCAACAAGGAGATCGACGAGATCAACAAGCTGACCGACCTGGGCGCCGCCGCGAAGCGCTGGGGCGCGCTCGACAAGAAGGTCGGTGAGCAGGCACTCACCGTGCCGCTGTTCCACCCGGTCTACAAGCGTCTGTACGGCGAGTCCGTCAAGAACGTCGTGATCAGCGACTGGACCGGCGTGCTCGACATCTCGCAGGTCGCGGTCAAGTAGTCATGGCAGAAGCAATTCCGGTCGAGGGGGCGGAGGCCGCGAAGGCCCCCGCCCTCGGGGCCCATCCGTTCTGGCGGCGGCTGCGCGCCCGGCGCTCGGCCCTCGTGGCGGCCGCGATCGTCGCCCTGCTGGTCCTGGCCGCGCTCGCCGCGCCGCTGCTCGCGGGCATCGAGGGCCAGGACCCCACCACGTACCACCCGGATCTCGTCGACTCCGCCTCCGGCGGGGTGCCCGTCGGCTCCTTCGGCGGGATCAGCGCCGAGCACTGGCTCGGCGTCGAACCGCTCACCGGACGCGACCTGTTCGCCCGCATCGTGTACGGCGCCCGGGTCTCGCTCGGCGTCGCGCTCGGCGCCACCCTGCTCCAGGTGATCATCGGCGTCGGCATCGGGCTCGCGGCCGGGCTCGGCAACCGCTTCGTCGACCAGGCGCTCAGCCGGGTCACCGACGTCGTGGTCGCGCTGCCCGTCATGGTGACCGCGCTCGGCGCGCTCGCCGTCGTACCCGCGGGCTTCCCCCGCCCGGTCCTGATCGCCGTGATCATCGGCCTGGTCGGCTGGTCCGGAACCTCGAAGATCGTGCGCGCCCAGACGCTCTCGCTGAAGTCGCGCGACCACGTTGCCGCCGCCCGGCTCAGCGGCTGGGGCTCCTGGCAGATCGCCAGGCGCGAACTGCTGCCCGCGCTGGCCGCCCCCGTCATCACCTACGCGGTGCTGCTCTTCCCGTCCAACATCGTCGTCGAGGCGGCCCTGTCCTTCCTCGGCGTGGGCATCAAGCCGCCCACGCCGTCCTGGGGACAGATGCTCAGCGACGCCGACACCTGGTACCAGGCGGCACCCACCTATCTGCTGATCCCCGCCCTGCTGCTCTTCGTCACCGTGCTGGCGCTGACCGTCCTCGGCGAAGGCGTACGCACCGCGCTCGACCCGCGCGCCGAGTCCCGGCTGCGGATCGGCACCGGACGGAAGAAGGAGGCCGACGCGTGAAGTGGTTCCTGCTCCGACGCCTCGGCGGCGCGCTCTTCGTGCTGCTCGCCCTCAGCGTCGTCGTCTACGCCGCCTTCTACGTGGCCCCCGGCAACGTCGCGCAGATCGCCTGCGGTCCGCGCTGCTCGCCCGCACAGGTGGCGCAGGTCAGCGAACAACTGCACCTGGGCGACCCGCTGTACACGCAGTACTGGCACTTCCTCCAGGGGATCTTCGCCGGCCGCGACTACTCGACCGGCACCGGGGTGCTGCACTGCCAGGCGCCCTGCCTGGGGCTCTCGTACCAGAGCGACCAGCAGGTCACCGAGCTGATCCTGGCCAAGCTCCCCGCCACCGCCTCGCTCGCCGTCGGAGCCTTCGTGCTGTGGATGCTGCTCGGCGTCGGCACCGGACTGCTCTCGGTGTGGCGGCGCGGCCGGCCGACCGAGCGCGTCCTCACCTGGATCACCCTGGCGGGCATGGCCACCCCGGTCTTCGTCATCGGGCTGCTGCTGATCATCATCCTGGTGACGGCGCTCCAGATCCTGCCGTTCCCGGACTACGTACCGCTCACCGAGGACCCCGAGCAGTGGGCCTGGAACCTGCTGCTGCCCTGGATCTCGCTGGCTCTGGTGTCCGCGGCCCCGTACGCCCGGATGACCCGGGCCTCGATGATGGAGACCCTCGCCGAGGACCATGTGCGCACCTTCAGGGCGTACGGGGTCGGCGAACGGGCGCTCGTCGGGCGGCACGCGCTGCGCGGTGCGCTGGCGCCGGTGATCGCGCTCGGCGCACTCGACATCGGCTCGATGTTCGGCGGCGCCGTCCTCACCGAGTCGCTCTTCGGGATTCCGGGGGTCGGCCGGGAACTCGTCGACGCCGTGAAGCACGTGGACCTTCCGGTGGTCGTCGGTCTGGTGCTGGTCACCGGCTTCTTCGTGGTCCTCGCCAATGCCGTCGCGGACATTCTCCAGGCGATGGCCGACCGACGGGTGGTACTGGCATGAGCCTGGTCGAAGTCTCCGATCTCACGATCTCGTTCGGCGACGTACGGGCCGTGGACGGGCTGTCGTTCTCGCTGGAGGCCGGCGGCGCGCTCGGCGTGGTCGGCGAGTCCGGCTCCGGCAAGAGCGCCTCGGCGTACGCCCTGCTCGGACTCCACCGGGGGACCGGCGCGAAGGTCGGCGGCTCGATCCGGGTCGCCGGGGTGGACGTGGGCGCCGCGGACGACGCGGAACTGCGTGCGCTGCGCGGCGCGAAGGCCGCGATGGTCTTCCAGGACCCGCTGTCCTCGCTGGACCCGTACTACGCGGTCGGCGACCAGATCGCCGAGGTGTACCGGGTGCACAACCGGGCCTCGCGCCGGGCGGCGCGGGCGCGGGCGGTGGAGGTGCTGGACCGGGTCGGGATCCCCGACGCGGCGCGGCGCTCCCGGTCGCGGCCGCACGAGTTCTCCGGCGGCATGCGCCAGCGTGCGCTGATCGCCATGGCGCTGGCCTGCGAGCCCGAGCTGCTCATCGCCGACGAGCCGACGACCGCCCTGGACGTCACCGTCCAGGCGCAGATCCTCGACCTGCTCCACGATCTGCGCCGCGAGACGGGCATGGGGCTGCTGCTGGTCACGCACGACGTGGGCGTGGCGGCGGAGTCGGTCGACGAGGTGCTGGTCATGCAGTCGGGCCGGGCGGTGGAACGGGGGCCGGTGGGCGAGGTGCTGGTGGCGCCGCGCGAGCCGTACACGAAGGCGCTGCTGTCCGCGGTGCCCCGGGTGACGGAGCCGCGCGTCGCGTCCGGCACGGCGGCGGACGACGGCGAGGTGCTCGTCGAGGCCGTCGACGTCCGGCAGGTGTTCGGCAGGGGGAAGACCGCCCTCGCGGCCGTCGACGGGGTCTCCCTCACCGTCCGGCGCGGCGAGACCCTCGGCGTCGTCGGGGAGAGCGGCAGTGGCAAGACCACCCTCGGGCGGATGCTCGTCGGACTGCTGGAGCCCACCTCGGGGCGGCTCATCCGCGACGCCCGGGTGCAGATGGTCTTCCAGGACCCCGTCTCCTCCCTCAACCCACGCCGCTCCATCGGTGAGTCGGTCGCCGACCCGCTGCGCGCCTCCGGGCAGCGCGACGGGGCCGCGATCAGGGCGCGGGTGCGGGACCTGCTGACCCGGGTCGGGCTCGACCCGGACAGCTACGACCGCTACCCGCACGAGTTCAGCGGCGGACAGCGCCAGCGCGTCGGGATCGCCCGGGCACTGGCCGCCGAGCCGGAACTGATCGTCTGCGACGAGGCGGTCTCCGCGCTCGACGTGACGACCCAGGCCCAGGTGACCGCCCTGCTCGCGGAGCTCCAGCGGGAGCTGGGCCTCGCCCTGGTCTTCATCGCGCACGACCTCGCCGTCGTACGGCAGGTCAGCGACCGGGTCGCCGTCATGCGGCAGGGCCGGATCGTCGAGGAGGGCGGGGTGGACCAGGTGTACGGCGCCCCGCAGGACCCGTACACCAAGCAGCTGCTGGCGGCCGTTCCCGCGCTCGATCCGGCGCTCGCGGCGGTGCGTCGCGCGGCCCGCAAGGAGCTGGCCGCTGCCTGACCCTGAGTGACCGTGCGCTCCCATAGCGCGACAGAACGTCGCCGGGGCGGGAAAGTTACGACGGTTCACCCCTTTCGGTGGTGCGACGGACAACCGTCCGTCGCGCCACCGGCGTATCCGCTTACGGTCGTCCCGCTGTGATCCGCCATTCCAACGGCGGCCGCCCACAAGGGAGATCGGGGGTGTACTCGTGCGGATCGGACTGCTCACCGACGGTGGATACCCGTATGCGAACGGTGAGTCCGGGCTCTGGTGCGACCGCCTGGTGCGCGGGCTCGCACAGCACGAGTTCGATCTCTTCGCGCTCTGCCGCTCCGCCGAACAGGAGGAGCGGGGCCGGGTGCCGCTCCCGATGCAGGTCGGCCGGGTGCGGACGGCGCCGCTCTGGACGGCCGACGAGGACGGCCCGGGCGCCCGGGCCGCCAGGGGGCTGCTCGCCCGGATGGTGACCGGCGGCCACGCCCGCCCGTACGGGCGGCGCGAACGGCAGCGCTTCACGGCCCACTTCACAGCTCTCGCGGCCTCGGTCTGCGCGGCGGGCGCGGCCGGTGGCGAGGACGACGCCGCGGGCGGCGACGCACGTGGCGGCGCGGCCGACGGCGGGCGTACGTCCGCGGCCACCGACGCGCGGTTCACCCAGGGCCTGTACGGCCTCGCCGAACTCGCCCGTGAGCGCGGCGGACTCACCGCGGCCCTCCGCTCCGAGACCGCCGTGCGGGTGCTCGAAGCGGCCTGTCGCGCCCCCGGCACCGGGCGCACCGTCCAGACCGCCACCGTCCCCGACCTCCTCGCCTTCGCCCGGGAGCTCGCCCGGGTGCTCCGCCCGCTCTCCTTGGACTGGTACGACGAGGAGGGTCTCGGCGCGGTCGACCTCTGTCATGCGACGTCCGGCGGGGCCGCCGCTCTGCCGGGACTGCTGGCCAAACGCTTCTTCGGGGTGCCGCTGCTGGTCACCGAGCACGGCGTACAGCTGCGGGCGCACTACCTCGCGGCGACCGGAGCCGAGCTGAACGCGCCGGTACGCGCCCTGCTCGCCGGCTTCCACGGGCGGCTCGCCACCGAGGTGTACCGGCAGGCCGCCGTCGTCACCCCGGGCGACACCCATGCCCGCCGCTGGCAGGAGCGGTGCGGCGCCGAGCGGGAGAAGCTGCGCACCGTCCACCCCGGCATGGAGTCCGAGCGCTTCACGGCGCTGGGGGAGAGCGGCGACAGCGGCCCCGACGACACCCTGGTCTGGGTCGGCCGGATCGAGCCCGCCAAGGACCTGATCGCGCTGCTGCACGCCTTCGCCGAGGTACGGAAGGCCGAGCCGGACACCCGGCTGAGGATCATCGGCGCACCGGCGCCGGGACCGGAAGGCGCCAGCTACCTCGCACACTGCCGGGCGCTCGCCGCCCAGCTCTTCCCCGACGAGGCCGCGGACGCGCACGCCGTCGGCGACAACCCGGTCTCCTTCGAGGACATCGGCGGGGCCGAGGTGCCCGAACTGCCGGACGCCTACGCGGCGGGCGGGGTCGTCGTCCTCTCCAGCGTGATGGAGGGCTTTCCGACCGGTCTCGTCGAGGCGATGTTCTGCGCCCGGGCCACCGTGTCCACGGACGTCGGCGCGGTCGTCGAGGTCATCGGCGGCACCGGGCTCGTGGTGCCCCCGCGCAACCCCCGGGCGCTGGCCGACGCCTGTCTCGCGCTGCTGCGGGACCCCGAGCGCCGGGCACGGCTCGGAGCGGCGGCACGCGCCCGCGCACTCGAACTCTTCACCGTCGAACAGAACCTCGCGGCATTTCGCGGGATCTACCTGGAGCTGATCGCACAGGCCCCGGCGCGCAGGGAGGCCGAAGCGGTGGATGCCGACGGCGGACCACGTCCGTTCGCCACCCCGCCCGAGGCGCACGTCCTGGGCCCGTGGACCGCCCCGGCCGGCCGCACCCCCAGCTGGGCCGTCGCCGGATCCCGGACCGTCTGCGCGGGAGCGCGGGGAGCGGGCGGCGGCGATGAGTGAACAGGAACAGGAACAGGAACAGGGGCAGGCCGGGCCGGGACGCGGCGGACCCGAGCGGTCCGAAGCGGCCGACGACGATCACGGAGGAACCACCATGGGCCGCCCGACCGAGGTGTCCGACGCACCTGCCGCACCGAGCACCGGCGGAAGCTGGGACCTCCGCTCCCGGGCGCTGGTCTCCGGGCCGTCCGCCGCCGGAGAGCCGGAACCGGGGCCGCAGCGGGCGCCGGTGGACCCGGCGGGCGCCGTTGGCCCTTCCGGGTCTCCCGCCCGCGGGGACTCGGCAGGCGCCACTGGTCCTTCCGGGTCTCCCGCCTGCGGGGATTCGGTGGGCGCTGCCGGTCCTTCCGGGCCTTCTGCCTGCGGGGGCTCGGTGGGCGCTGCCGGTACTTCCGGGCCCTCTGGCCGCGGGGACTCGGTGGGTGCCGTCGGTCCTTCCGGTCCTTCTGCCTGCGGGGGCTCGGTGGGCGCTGCCGGTACTTCCGGGCCCTCTGGCCGCGAGGATTCGGCGGCCGCCACCGGTACTTCCGGGTCTCCCGCCTGCGGGGATTCGGTGGGTGCCACCGGTCCTTCCGGGCCCCCCGCCCGCGCCCCCGAGATCGCCCGCACCGCATCCGCGCGCCGGCCCAGTGCCTCGCGCCGCGGACCCGTCGACCCGGTGAAGTCACTGATGCACCGGCACCGCGAGCTGTGCGAGCGGGCCGTCGATCCGCTGGAGGTCGCCGCCGGGCTCGAAGCCCATGGCGTCACCGACCGCACCGCCGCCCGCTACCGGCACCGCGACGTCTTCTCGCTCGCCGAGGAACTGTTCGCACGGGTACCCGGCGTGGCAGCGGACACCACGACCGGCCCCGAAGCGCCGGAGCGCGCCATCGCGACCCGCGCCGCCTGGTCGCTCCGCGCGCTGCTGCCGGGCGCCGCCTGCATCGCGACCGCCGGCGCACTCGGACTCACCGAGGGAACGCTCGACGGCCCGGCCCGGCTCGCCATCGCCCTGGCCGGGGCGCTCCTCGCCGCCGCCGGGCTCGCGCTCGCGCTGCGCAGCGGCCCCCTGCACGCCGAGGGCCGCTCCTCGGGCGCCGCCCGCGTGTACGGCTGCTGGCTCCTCGGCTACGTCCTGTACGGCGAACCGCTGCTCGACCAGGTGCTCGGCGGCGGCCCCGAGGGCCCCTGGGACCTCACCCCGGCGCCGCTGCTGGGCCTGACCCTCGCACTCGTCCCGGCCACCTGGTGCGCCCACCTCTTCTCCGTGCACGCACGGCGCAGACTCATCGGCAGCCGCGCGCTGGAGGAGTTCGCCGCGGGCGTGCGCCCCCTGCTGTTCGGGGCGGTCGCGCTTCATCTGTGCGCCCTCGCCGGTCTGCTGTACCTCGCGCACCTGGGGTACGGCGGCGGCGGGGCGTTCGCCGGGGCGGCCGCACTCGGGGTGCTGCTCCTGCTGGCCCGGCTGCTGACCGTGCACGGGTTCCCCGGGATCGCGGCCGGCGGACTCGCCCTCGCCTGCGCGGCCGAGGCGCTGGCCCCCGCGCTGGTCCTGGCCGGGCGGCTGCCCGGCCTGCACTTCCTCGCCCGCCCCGTCGACCTTCTCGTCATGACGTCCGGCACCGGATCCGTACCCGCCATCGCGTGCGGAGGAGCCGCGCTCGGGCTGCTCGTCGCAGCCACCGTCGTCCTCTCCCGGGCGTCCGCCCACACCACCGCCCGGCCGGTCGACGAAAGCCCGGTCGCCGCGTAACCACAGCCGTACCACTGCCATCGCACGCCCCGCGGAGCCGACGCCGCGGGTCATTGCCCAACCGAACCTCACTTCTCAAGGAGACACCGGACATGACCCCCCAATCCCCTTCACCGGCAGCTCGCCGTCGGCGCCGAGGGGGCGCGCGATGAGGGTGCTGCTGCTCGGAGCCAACGGATTCCTCGGCCGGTTCGTGGCCGACCGCCTGCTCGCCGACCCCGCCGTGCACCTCACGGCGCTCGGCCGCGGCGACGACGCCGACGTACGGTTCGACCTGGCCAGCGGCAGCCCCGGAGCGCTGACCCGCTTCCTGGACGCCGTGCACCCCGGAGTGGTCGTCAACTGCGCGGGCGCCACCCGTGGCGGGGCCCGCGACCTCACCCGCCACAACACCGTCGCCGTCGCCACGGTCTGCGAGGCGATGCGGCGCAGCGGCTGTACGGCCCGGCTCGTCCAGGTCGGCTGCTCCTCGGAGTACGGGCCCTCGCAGCCCGGTTCGTCCACCGCCGAGGACGCCGTCCCGCGCCCCGGCGGCCCGTACGGCGTCAGCAAGCTCGCCGCCACCGAACTCGTTCTCGGCTCCGGCCTCGACGCGGTCGTGCTGCGGGTCTTCTCCCCGGTCGGCCCGGGCACCCCGGCCGGATCCCCGCTCGGCAGGCTCGCCGAGGCGATGCGCCGGGCCATGCAGTCCGGCGACGGCGAGCTGAAGCTCAGCGGCCTCGGCGTGCAGCGCGACTTCGTGGACGTCCGCGATGTCGCCCGAGCCGTGCACGCGGCCTCGCTCTCCGCCGCGCAGGGCGTCGTCAACATCGGCACCGGCCGTGCCGTGCGCCTGCGGGACGCGGCCGCCGTACTCGCCAGGGTCGCCGGGTACGCCGGAGCGCTCCACGAACTCGACGCGCCCCCGCCCCGGCTGCCCATCGGTGCCCCGCGCACCTCGACCGAGTCGGTCATCGAGCACCTCTCGGCGACCCCGTCCCCCTACCCGGACGGCTGCGGAGCCTGGCAGCAGGCCGACGTCCGCACCGCCAGGGACCGGCTCGGCTGGCGCCCCCGGATCAATCTGGAGGAGTCCCTCGCCGACATCTGGATGGAGGCGGCGTGCCGTATCTGACCACCACCGGAACGGCCCGCCGGACCAGCGGCGCCGAGCAGCTCGGCTTCGGCGTGCCCGGCTACGCGCATCCGCTGCTCGCCCCGACCGAATGGGCCGAGCTGGCCCGCCCCGGAACCCCGCTGCACTGGGCCGTCCTCAACATCGACGACGGCCCCGGCACCCGCCCCGATCCGCACTGCCTGGAGGCCGCGGGCCGGCTCCGCAACGCGCGGGAGCGGGCCGTGCACGGCGAGGACCCGCGGGACTCGGCCCGCGCGGCGGGCGGCCGGCTGCTCGGCCATCTCGATCTGGCCTTCGGCAGCCGCCCCTTCGGGGAACTGATCGCCGACGCGCAGTCCTTCCTCGACTGGTACCGCGTCGACGGCTTCTATCTCGGCCGCTGCCCGGCCGGGCGCCCCGAGCTCCCGGCGGTGCGCCGTCTCACCGCCACGCTCGCCACGCTCCTGGAGCACGGCGAGCCCCCGTACGGGGAGGGGGGCGGGCAGCTGGTGCTCGGTCTCGGCACCCATCCGCACCCCGGCTACGCCGAGGCCGCCGACCAGCTGGTCACCTTCTGCGGACCGTGGACGGACTACCGCTGGTCGCAGGTGGCGGAGTGGACCGCCTCCTACCCGCCGGAGCGGTTCGCGCACTTCGTCCACGGCGTTCCACGCACCCACCTGGACGAGGCCATGCGCATCGCCCGCTGGCAGGGCGCGGGCACGATCTTCTTCACGGATCGAGACGGCCGGCAGGGACAAACCGATCCATTCGCGGCGCTGCCCAGTTACTGGGACGAAATTGTCTCGCGGATCGGACCTGGTATCTCGGAATGAGAAGGGGCGTGGCAGTGTTACGGCAAGAACAACCGTACGTAGCTGAAGTACGTAGAAACCGACCACCTGCATTGTTGAGGTTCCTGTGTCGCTGCCACCCCTGGTCGAGCCAGCTGCTGAGCTCACCGTCGACGAGGTCCGCAGGTACTCCCGCCACCTGATCATCCCGGATGTCGGGATGGACGGACAGAAGCGGCTGAAGAACGCGAAGGTGCTCTGTGTCGGCGCCGGTGGTCTCGGGTCGCCGGCCCTGATGTACCTGGCCGCGGCCGGTGTCGGCACGCTCGGCATCGTGGAGTTCGACGAGGTCGACGAGTCGAACCTGCAGCGCCAGATCATCCACAGTCAGTCCGACATCGGGCGTTCCAAGGCCGAGTCCGCCAAGGACTCGGTGCTGGGCATCAACCCGTACGTGAACGTGGTCCTTCACGAGGAGCGGCTCGAAGCCGACAACGTGATGGACATCTTCGCCCAGTACGACCTGATCGTGGACGGCACGGACAACTTCGCCACCCGCTATCTGGTCAACGACGCGGCCGTACTGCTGAACAAGCCGTACATCTGGGGCTCGATCTACCGGTTCGACGGCCAGGCGTCCGTCTTCTGGTCGGAGCACGGCCCCTGCTACCGCTGCCTCTACCCGGAGCCGCCCCCGCCGGGCATGGTCCCGTCCTGCGCCGAGGGCGGTGTGCTGGGCGTGCTCTGCGCGTCCGTCGGCTCCATCCAGGTCACCGAGGCCATCAAGCTGCTCGCCGGCATCGGCGACCCGCTGGTCGGCCGGCTGATGATCTACGACGCCCTGGAGATGCAGTACCGCCAGGTCAAGGTCCGCAAGGACCCCGACTGCGCGGTCTGCGGCGAGAACCCCACCGTCACCGAGCTCATCGACTACGAGGCCTTCTGCGGCGTCGTGTCCGAGGAGGCCCAGGAGGCGGCGCTCGGCTCCACGATCACTCCCAAGCAGCTCAAGGAGTGGATCGACGCGGACGAGAAGATCGAGATCATCGACGTCCGTGAGCCGAACGAGTACGAGATCGTCTCGATCCCGGGCGCGAAGCTGATCCCGAAGAACGAGTTCCTGATGGGCAGCGCCCTCCAGGACCTCCCGCAGGACAAGCGCATCGTCCTGCACTGCAAGACGGGCGTCCGCAGCGCCGAGGTCCTCGCGGTTCTCAAGTCGGCGGGCTTCGCCGACGCGGTGCACGTGGGCGGCGGCGTGATCGGCTGGGTCAACCAGATCGAGCCCGAGAAGCCGGTCTACTAGGACGAACGCCCGGCACGAACGCTGCGAAGGGGCCGGTCCGCAACCGCGGACCGGCCCCTTCGTCGTCCCTGCCCCCGGACCGGGGCTACGAGCAGGTCTTGCCGTCCTCCGGGACCATCCCGTCCAGGAAGTACGCGTCCACGGCCGAGGTCACACAGGATTTCACACCGTACGCGCCGTGCCCCTCGCCCTTGTTGGTGAGCAGGACGCCCACGCCCTTGCCGAGCTCGTCCGCCATCTTCCGGGCGCCCTCGTACGGCGTCGCGGGGTCACCGGTCGTCCCGACGACCAGGACCGGACCGGCGCCCGGAGCGCTCGTCTCGGGGGTGTCGTGCTCACCCTCCACCGGCCACTGCGCGCACCAGCCGGCCGTGTCCCATGCCAGGAACGGGCCGAACACCGGGGACAGCTTCCGGAACTCCGGCAGCAGCGCCCTGGCCTCGTCCGCCGTCGGCCGCAGCTTGCTGTCCGCGCAGGAGATGGCGCGCTGCGAGTGGTTCTGGGTGTCGTAGTGCCCCTTCGCGTCCCGCCCGTTGTACGAGTCGGCCAGCTGGAGCAGCATGTTCCCGGCGCCGCTCTTCTCCGCCTCGTCCAGCGCCCGGGTCAGATACGGCCAGTTGCTCTTGGAGTAGAGCGGCATGACGATGCCGGTGACGGCCAGCGACTCGTTGAGCTCGCGGCCCGAGGTGGTCGGCAGCGGCTTCTTGTCGATCCGCTCCAGCAGCCGGGTGATCCGCCGGGTGCCCGCCTTCGGGTCCTGGCCGCGGTCCTTGAGGTAGTTCTCCAGCGCCCGCTGGAAGCCGGTCGCCTGGTTGCGGGCGTGCCCGATGGTGTCCGCGGTCGGGTCGACGACGGCGTCCAGCACGGTGCGTCCGACGTTCGAGGGGAAGAGGTGCGCGTAGGTGCCGCCGAGCTCGGTGCCGTACGACATCCCGAAGTACGTGAGCTTCTTGTCGCCGAGCACCGCACGGATCAGGTCCATGTCCCGGGCGGCGTTCGTCGTGCCGACGTGGGGCAGGACCTTCCCGGAGCGGCGCTCGCAGCCGGCGCCGAAGTCCGCGCCGTCCTTCATGAACGCCGCCTCCTCGGCCGCCGTGTCCGGGGTCATGTCGACCTTCCGGTAGGCGGTCTCCTGCTCCTTGTCGGTGCGGCAGCTCACCCCTTCGCTGCCGGCGACCCCGCGCGGGTCGAAGCCCACCAGGTCGTAGCGGGAGTTGAGGTTTTCGTACGAGCCGGCGGCCCGCGGCAGTATCGAGACGCCGGAGCCGCCGGGGCCGCCGAAGTTGAACAGCATCGAGCCGAGGCGCCGGCCCGTGTTCCCGGCCTTCTTGCGGATCAGCGCGATCCCGATCGTCTCGCCGTCGGGCCTCGCGTAGTCCAGCGGCACCCGGACCGTCGAGCAGCGCCACTCGGAACCGGGCGCGCTCTCGCCCGCGCGGGCCTCGCAGCCCTTCCAGTCCAGCCGCTGGGAGGTGAGGGCAGCGGGCAGCCGGGGGGTGCCCGGCTCCTCGCTCGGCCCGGTGGACGGACGGCCGGCCGAGGACGCGGGATCGCGGTCCGTTCCCTCGGCCGGCTTGTCGTCCGTACCCCCGCCGCAGCCGGCGAGCAGCCCCGTCAGCAGAAGTGCGGCGCCGGCCAGAGCCCCGGCTCGTGCGTGTGCGACCACGTGTGCGTCCTCCCCGATGTGCCTGTACTCACGACGTACAGATGTGCCCGTACCTGCGACGTACAGAAAGTCCGCTCATGTTAGGGGGTTCCGCCGGGCGCGCAGCGCTACTTGCAGACGGTTCCGGCCGCCGGAACCCTGCCGTCCAGCAGGTAGCCGCCCACCTCCTTCTGCACGCAGGCGTTGCCGCTGTTGTACGCGCCGTGCCCCTGGCCCTCGTACGTCATCTTGACGCCGACGCCCTTGCCCAGTGCGTCGGCCATCGCCGCGGCGCCCTTGTACGGCGTCGCCGGGTCGCCGGTGTTGCCGATGACGAGGATGGGCGCCGCGCCCGGGGCGCTGACGTCGGGGGTGTTCCAGGCGCCCTGCACCGGCCAGCCGGTGCAGGCCATCAGGGACCAGCCCAGGTAGTTGCCGAAGATCTTCGAGGCGGAGCGGAACTCGGGGAGCTTGGCCTCGGTCTGGTCCGCGGTGAACCGCTGCTTGGAGTCGGCGCAGTTGATCGCGGTGTTGGCGGCCATCGAGTTGTCGTACCGACCGTTGTCGGAACGGCCGTTCAGCGAGTCGGCGAGGGCGAGGAGCAGCGCGCCGTTGCCGCCGTCGGCCTCGTCCAGCCCCTGCTCCAGCAGCGACCAGGTCTGCTTGGAGTAGAGGGCGGCGGCGATGCCGGTGGTCGCCAGCGTCTCCGTCAGCCGACGCGGACCGAGCCCCTGGATCGGCTGCTTCTCCAGATTCGCGAGCAGGCCGGAGATCCCCTGCTCGACCTCCTTCGAGGTGGAACCGGGAAGCTTGCACTCGGCGCCGCGGTCGACGCAGTCCTGGGTGAAGTTGTCCAGCGCGAGCTGGAAGCCCTTGGCCTGGCCGAGCGAGGACTGCTCGGAGTCCTGCGTCGGGTCGACCACCGCGTCCAGCACCGCCCTGCCGACGTTCTTCGGGAACAGGTTGGCGTAGACGCCGCCCAGTTCGGTGCCGTACGAGATGCCGAAGTAGTACAGCTTCTTGTCGCCGAGCACCTGGCGCATCAGATCCATGTCGCGGGCCGCGTCGGTGGTGCCGACGTAGGGGAGCTGCCTGCCGGAGTTCTTCTCGCAGGCCTGCGCGAACGTCTTGGTGTCCTTGACGAAGGCGTCCACCTCGGCGCTGGTGTCCGGGGTGCCGTCGGTCTCGAAGCGGGCGTCGAGCTGCTTGTCGGTCTCGCACTTCACGCCGTCGCTGCGGCCCACGCCGCGCGGGTCGAAGCTGACCAGGTCGTAGCCGGCCCGGAGCTTGTCGTACTCGGTACCGAAGGCGGGCAGGGTGGCGACGCCGGAGGCGCCGGGGCCGCCGAAGTTGAAGATGAGAGAACCGATCCGCTTGTCCTGGCTCTTGGCCGCGGCTCGGATCAGGGCCAGCTCGATCGTCCCGCCCCCGGGCTTCGCGTAGTCGAGCGGGGCCCTCATGAAGGAGCACTCCCAGGGGGTCCCGCCGGGCAGCGGGGTCGGCGCCTTTCCGCCGCCCTGTGCCGTGGACGGGGCCGGGCAGGGCTTCCACGTCAGCTTCTGGGAAGCGAGGTCGCCGGAGCTGCTCGCCTCGGCGGCGTTCGCCGCGAGCGGCTCGTCCGGGCCTTCCTTGTCGCCGCTCTCCGAGCAGGCGGTGATGGGCAGGAGCACGGTGACGGCGGCGGCCAGTGCCGCGGCGCGCAGGGCAGGGGAGGTCCTCATGGCCCCATGGTGCGGTGGGAACCCGGTCGTTGCACGGAGCACCGGTCCAAGCGGGTGGCGTACCCCGCGGCCGTCCCCCGACTGGCCTTGCGGGCCGCCCCGTATGGCGGCTGAGGGGGGAGTCAGTACCGGTCCCGACGGGCCGTCAGAGCTCACCCCTGCGGGTCAGACGGGTGAAGCAGAGCCAGCCGGGAAGCACCGGCAGCCAGAGCGTCAGCAGGCGGAACAGCACGACGGCGGGCGCCGCGACCTCCTTCGGCAGACCGACCGCGATCAGACCCAGTGTCAGCGCGCCCTCGACCGCGCCCATTCCGCCCGGTGTGGGCGCGGCCGACCCCAGCGCGTTGCCGGCGAGGAAGACCACCGCGATGCTGGCGTAGCTGAGCTGCGGTACGTCGGGGCCGCTGAACGCCCGTACCGAGGCGTCCAGACACATCACGAACAGGCCGGTCAGCAGCAGCATTCCGCCGATGCCGGTCAGCAGCTTCTGCGGCCGCTGCACCACGTCGAGCATGCGCGGCACGACTCCGGCGAACAGCGACCGCACCCGGGTCACCACGAACTTCCGCAGGAACGGGACCGCCGTCACCACCAGCACCAGCACGGCGACGGTCAGCAGTCCGGCGATCACCGTCCTGGACGGGGTGAGCGAGGACGGGGTCTTCTCCGTACCGGTCAGATAGCCGAAGGCCGCCAGCAGCAGGATGTGGCAGCCGAGGCCGAACAGCTGCGAGGCGCCGACGCTCGCCACGGCGAGCCCCGGACGTACCCCGGCCCGCTGGAGGAAGCGGGTGTTCAGCGCCACGCCGCCGACCGCGGCCGGGGCGACGATCTTCACGAAGGAGCCGGCGACCTGGGCCAGCACCGTCCTGCCGAACGACACCCGCTCGGGCACGAAGCCCAGCAGGCTCATCGCCGCCGCCACGTAGGTGAGCGCGGAGAAGCCGACCGCGGCCGCCACCCAGCCCCATTCCGCCTGTTCGACGACGGTTCCGAAGTCGGCCTGGGTGACCTGGGAGATGAGGAAGTACGCGGCGATCGCACCGGCGATGCAGCTGAGCAGGGTGCGGGCCTTGATGCGTTCCAGCCGCACCGGCTCGACCGGGGCCTGCGGGCGGATCAGCAGCACCTGCTGCCGCATCTGGGAGAGCAGGTCCTCCTCGCGGGCCCCCTCCAGGGCGTCGTCCAGGGCGCGCTTCTCGGCCTGCTTCTGGTTGCGGAGCGTCTTGCGGTCGGCTTTGCGCTCGGCGTCGTCGTCCGGCGCCCCGGAAACCGCTCCGTGCTCGTGCGCCCTGGCCCGCTTGGCCGCGTCCGAAGCCTCCAGCACCGCCTCGCGCTCCCGCTGCGAGCGCTCCCGGGCGAGCCGGCGCAGCGCCGCGCGGGTGGAGCGGCTCAGCGCGATCGGCTGGAGCAGCGGCAGGCAGTCCGCGACGGCGTCGGGTCCGAGCACCGCCAGCGCACCGGCGACGGCCCGCTCGGCACCCACCCGCAGCCCGGTCGTGGTCAGCAGCTGGGCGACGTCCATCCGCAGCACCAGATCGCCGGCCGCGATCTCGCCGCCGCGCAGATCGGTGACGAACACCTTGCCGGAACGATCCACCAGGATGGCGTCGCCGGTGAGCCTGCGGTGCGCGATCCGCCGCGACTGGAGCGCCTTCACCTGACGCCAGGCGCCGTGCAGCAGCTCGTCGGTGATCTCCGCGTCCTCCAGCGCGTCCAGCGAACGGCCGCCGATGTGCTCGTACACCAGCATCACGGCGTCGGGGCCGAGCTCGGAGGTGGCGATCAGCTTGGGCGCGTTGGCCCCGGCGGCGATCGCCGCGTAGGCGAGCAGCGCCTCCTGCTCCAGGGCCTGGCGCAGCGACTGGATGGAGCGGCGCTGGGTGATGCCGCGCAGAGTGAGCCTGCGCCACACCCGGTAGAAGAAGCCGTGGGCCTGCTGCTCACGGTCGACGACCGTGACATCGAGCGGTGACCCGTCCTCCAGGGAGACCAGATAGCGCCGTCCCCGGTCGCTCTGGTCGCCCGAGTCCGGGGCGTCGTCGGCACGCATCGCGCTGACCGGGCGGAAGCCGACATGGCGCAGACCGGCCATCAGATGCTGGCCGGTCGGCCGCACGTTCGGCGAGCCGACCGCGTACAGCGTGCCGTACGCGACGGTCCAGCCGATCAGCACGGTGAGGATGATCGAGAACGGGGTCGTGTAGCCGCCCACCAGCATCGCGAACGCGTCGAGCAGCAGCACCACCCACAGCACGACCCGCCAGCGCGGCCGTCTCGCCATGCCGACCGCCGTCATGTACGCGATCACCGGTGCGAGATAGCCGTGCACGGGGTCGGTGAGCGCGTCACCAGGCTGCGGCTGGGTCAGGGCGTCCTGGATGGTGCCGGGGGCGGACTTGGCGACCCAGAGGTCGGCGGCGAGCGTGACGCCGTGTGCCAGTACGGCGGCGAGCACCCCGTCGGCGATCCGCAGCCCGTCGCGTTTGATCAGCCGCTCGATGGCGAAGGCGACCGGGACCAGCAGCACGGCGATGCTGGAGACCAGGCCCGCCATCTTGATCAGGATGTCGGGTGCCTGGCCGGTGCCCTTGTTGATGTCCTGTTCGAGACCGGTCGTGGTGCCGTGGGCGAACGCGGCGATCGAGAACAGGACGACGACCGCCAGGACTCCGATGAGGAGCCGCATGAGATCGGAGGGGCGGTGCACCCGGGCGGGGAGCAGCGGTTCGTCGCCCGAGACGCGCTCGGCCTGTTCCTCCGCTGCGGTCGAGAGCGTCGAGCCGGCCAGTCGCCCGGGGGTCTCCCCGGCCTCGTCCCGGCCGGCACCGGGCTTCCCGGGGGATGCGGTGGTCTCGTCCGGGTGGGGCTCGGCGTCAGGGGCGTCCGCCGCCTTCGGTGGCTGCACGCCCTGCTCCTTCGTCGCCTCTGATTGGTCTTCGTGTTCTCGTATCACCGGTCACCGCCCGCACGATGGTGGCACGGCCCGGCGACGGAGGGGGGCATCAGGGTGCACTGCACGGACACGCGAAGCGCAAGATACGCCCCTTTGCCCTCGCGCGCACGCCCTGTGATCGGGCGCACACGGGCCCGGCCGGGATGTCGGTGGCGTACGGCAGGATGGGGCGGATGAGCCAACACCGGACGAGCGGCGACGGGGCGGGCGGCGACCCGATGAGCCACGCATTGCCGGAGTACGCGGAGCGGGTCCTCGATGTCGCCGACCTGATCCCGCCCGGCCGCGTCATGACGTACGGCGATGTCGCCGAGTGGCTGGGCGAGGGCGGGCCGCGCCAGGTCGGCCGGGTCATGTCGCTGTACGGGGCCGCGGTGCCGTGGTGGCGCGTGGTGCGCGCCGACGGGGCGCTGCTCCCCGGCCACGAACTGCGGGCGCTGGACCAGTACCGCGCGGAGGGCACCCCGCTGCGCGAGGCGTCGCGCGTCGTGGAGGGCCATCTGCCGCGCCTCGACATGAAGCGGGCGCGGTGGGACGGCGTCACCACGGGCGGCGGCGCGGACCGGGACAAGGGCGGAGGTGCTCACACCTGACAGCTTCCGCCATCCGGCGGCACGGCGGGCGGCGCCGGGGCCGTACGAGGTGCGGGAAGTGGCCCGGTCCGGGAGCCGTGGTGTACGGCAGGACGCGATCCGGCAGGCGAATCGCGCGACGGAACACCGTGACGCGGAACACCGTGACGCGGGGTCCGGCGGCGTGGAGTTCATCAGCGGTGCGGAGGCCGACGGTGCGGAGTCCGACGGTGCGGAGGCCGACGGTGCGGAGTTCATCAGCGGTGCGGAGGCCGACGGTGCGGAGTCCGGTGGCGTCGAGGAGCTCGGCGGCACCCGCCACGTGGTGCGGGACAGGGCCCGTGACGGTGTCCGCGCTCCGGAGTCGGCCGGTGGCGGCGTCCGTACGCCGGAGGCGGCCCATGAAGGCGTTCGCGCCCCGGAACGTGACCAGGCACGCAGCGCTCTCGTCCCGGATCGGGCCTCCGCTGGCGTAGCTTCGTAAGTTCGCGGCACGCACCACACCCTCGGCATCAGCACACCCACCAGGACCGGCGAACCACGTGAGCTCCTCCTCCTTCACCCGGCACAGTCCGCACCGCCAGACACGGCAGCGGGCCGCGGGCGCGTACCGGCTGGTGCGCACTCCTCCGGGCTCCGTGGACCCTCCTCTCCTGGACGCAGCACAACGCGCCGTGGTTGATCACCCCGGCGGACCGCTCCTGGTCCTCGCGGGCCCCGGCACCGGCAAGACGACCACGCTCGTCGAGGCGGTCGCCGCACGCATCGCGCGGGGCGGCGACCCGGCCCGCGTCCTGGTCCTCACCTTCAGCCGCAAGGCCGCCGTGGAGCTGCGCGACCGGATGGCCGCCCGGCTGGGCGCCGCCCGCGGACCGCAGGCCACCACGTTCCACTCCTTCTGTTACGCGCTGGTCCGCGCCCACCAGGACGCCGACCTCTTCGCCGAACCCATGCGGCTGCTCTCCGGTCCGGAGCAGGACGTCACCGTCCGAGACCTGCTCGCCGGGCAGCTCGAACTGGAGCGGGACGGCTTCGCGCACATCCGCTGGCCCGACGAGCTGCGGGCCTGCCTGACCACGCGCGGCTTCGCCGACGAGGTACGAGCGGTGCTGGCCCGCAGCCGCGAGCTGGGCCTGGGCCCGGACGCGCTGGCCGCCTTCGCCCGCCGCACCGGCCGGCCCGACTGGGGCGCCGCCGCCGAGTTCCTGGCCGAGTACCTGGACGTGCTGGACGCGCAGGGGGTGCTGGACTACGCGGAGCTGGTGCACCGGGCCGTGCTGCTCGCGGAGCGCCCGGAGGTGTCGGCGCTGCTCGCGGGGCAGTACGACGCGGTGTTCGTCGACGAGTACCAGGACACGGACCCGGCGCAGGTACGGCTGCTGCACGCGCTGGCCGGCAACCGGGGGAGCGCACGGGGTGCGGGGGGCGGCCGGGACCTGATCGCCTTCGGCGACCCGGACCAGTCTATCTACGCGTTCCGGGGCGCCGATGTGAACGGCATCCTCGACTTCCCGGAGACGTTCCGGCGGGCGGACGGCGCCCCGGCCCCGGTCGGCGTGCTCACCACCTCGCGGCGTTCCGGCGGACAGCTGCTGGCCGCCACCCGGCTGCTCACCCGCCGGATGCCGCTGACCCGGCTGCCCGCGGCCAAGGTCCGCGCCCACCGCGAACTGGCCGCGGTCCGCGAGGGCGGCAGCGTGGAGGTGTACACCTACCCGACCGCGTCCACCGAGCTGGAGAACATCGCCGATCTGCTGCGTCGTGCGCATCTGGAGGACGGCGTCCCGTGGAACGAGATGGCGGTTCTCGTACGGGCCGGCGGCCGCACGCTCCCCTCGCTGCGCCGGGCCCTGACATCGGCCGGCGTGCCCCTGGAGGTCGACGGCGACGACCTTCCCCTGCGCCATGAACCGGCTGTGGCCCCGCTCCTGACAGCCCTGCGCACGGTCGCGACCGCGGCCCTGCGCCGGGGCGCGCCGGGCGCGGAGGATGCGGAGGGCGCAGAGGCGGGGGCTTCGGAGGCAGAGGGCGCGGAAGCGGCGGGTACGGAAGCGACGGGCGCGAAGACGGCGGCTTCGGAGGCCGAGGGCTCAGCGACCACGGGCGCGGAAGCGGTGGGCACGGAGACGGGGGTTTCGGAGGCAGAGGGCGCGGAGACGGCGGACACGGAAGCGACGGGCGCGAGGACGGCGGCTTCGGAGGCCGAGGGCTCAGCGACCACGGGCGCGGAGGCCGAGGGCTCAGCGACCACGGGTGCGGAAGCGGTGGGCGCGGAGACCACGGGTGCGGAAGCGGTGGGCGGCGAGGACGCGGCGGCGTCCTCCTGGCTGGACACCGAGACCGCCCTGGCCCTGCTCGCCTCCCCCCTCGGCTCCATGGACGCGGCCGACCTGCGCCGCCTCGGCCGGGCCCTGCGCGACGAGGAGCGGGCCGCCGGGAACCGCCTGCCGGCGCCCTCCGGCGACCTGCTGGCGCGGGCGCTCGCCGAGCCCGAACGGCTCGTCGCGCACGATCCGGCGTACGCCCGCGGCGCCCAGCGCCTCGGCGCACTGCTGCGCAAGGCGCGCGAACTTCTCGAAGGCGGCGGCACCGCGGAGGAGGCCCTGTGGGCCCTGTGGTCCGGCACCCCGTGGCCGGGCCGGCTGGAGCGCGCCGCGCTGCGCGGCGGAGCGGGCGGCCGCAACGCCGACCGCGACCTCGACGCAGTCTGCGCGCTCTTCGACACCGCGGCCCGCGCCGAGGAGCGCACCGGCGGGCGAGGGGCGCTCAACTTCCTGGAGGAGGTCGACGCCCAGGACATCGCCGCCGACACCCTCTCCCGGCGCGCGGTGCGCCCCGACGCCGTACGGCTGATGACCGCGCACCGTTCCAAGGGCCTGGAGTGGCGCCTCGTCGTCGTCGCGGGCGTGCAGGAGGGGCTCTGGCCGGACCTGCGCCGCCGCGGTTCGCTGCTGGAGGCGGACCGGATCGGCCGCGACGGCCTGGCCGAACCGCTCACCCCCGGCGCCCTCCTCGCCGAGGAACGCCGGCTCTTCTACGTCGCGGCGACCCGCGCCCGTGAACGGCTCGTCGTCACCGCGGTCAGGGCGCCCGCCGACGACGGCGACCAGCCGTCCCGCTTCCTCACCGAGCTGGGCGCCGAGCCGCGCGACGTCACCGGCCGGCCCCGCCGCCCGCTCGCCGTCGCCGCGCTGGTCGCCGAGCTCCGCGCCACCACGGTCGACCCCGAAGCCTCCGACGCCCTGCGCGAGGAGGCCGCCCACCGCCTCGCCCGGCTCGCCGCGCTCACCGACGACGAGGGCCAGCCGCTCGTACCCGCGGCCCATCCCTACCGCTGGTGGGGCCTGTACGAACCGACCCGCTCCGCCGTCCCGCTCCGCGACCGGGACCAGCCCGTGGCCCTCTCCGGCAGCGCGCTCGACCAGCTCGCCAACACCTGCGCGCTCCAGTGGTTCCTGGGGCGCGAGGTCAAGGCGGACGCCCCGGCGACGGCCGCGCAGGGCTTCGGCAACGTGGTCCACGTACTCGCCGACGAGGTGGCCTCCGGACGCACCCCCGCCGACCTCGCCGTCCTGATGGAGCGGCTGGACTCGGTCTGGGACGGGCTCGTCTTCGACGCCCCCTGGAAGTCCCGGCAGGAGAAGGAACAGGCACGGGCCGCTCTCGAACGCTTCCTGCGCTGGCACGTCATGGACCGCGCCGCCCGCACCCCCGCCGCGAGCGAGCACGACTTCGACGTCACGCTGGGTGCGGGGGAGTACCAGGTGCGCATCCGGGGCTCCATGGACCGTGTCGAACAGGACACCGAGGGCCGCGCCTACGTCGTCGACTTCAAGACTGGGAAACAGTCCCCGACCAAGGACGAGGTCGCCCGCCACCCCCAGCTCGCCGTGTACCAGCTGGCCGTCCGGGAAGGCGCGGTCGACGACGTCTTCGACGGCAGGCGCCCCGAGCCCGGCGGCGCCGAACTCGTACAGCTGCGCCAGCCCGCCCCCAAGAAGGAGGGCGGAGACGCCCTGCCCAAGGTGCAGGCACAGGAACCGCTCGCCGGTGAATGGGTCTCCGACCTGCTGGCCACCGCAGCCGGCCGGGTCCTGGACGAACGCTTCACCCCCACCACCGGCCAGCACTGCACGCACTGCTCCTTCCGGGCCTCGTGCAGCGCCCAGCCGGAGGGCCGCCACGTCCTGGAGTGAGCGGGTGAGCGAGTGGGCGGGGGCGGAGGTTCTTCGGCACGGCCGGTTGTCGGTGCGGCCGGTTAGCCTTTCTGGGGTGTCCCCACGTATCACCGATCCCGAGCAGCTCAAGGAGCTCCTCGGGATCCCGTTCACCCCGGAGCAGACGGCCTGCATCACCGCGCCGCCCGCCCCGCAGGTGATCGTGGCCGGAGCCGGGTCGGGGAAGACCACGGTGATGGCGGCCCGCGTGGTGTGGCTGGTGGGCACCGGCCAGGTCGCCCCCGAGCAGGTCCTCGGACTGACGTTCACCAACAAGGCCGCCGGTGAGCTCGCCGAGCGCGTCCGCAAGGCCCTGATCGCGGCAGGCGTCACCGATCCCGACGCCATCGACCCGGACAACCCCCCGGGCGAGCCCAGCATCTCCACGTACCACGCGTTCGCCGGCCGGCTCCTCACCGAGCACGGGCTGCGGATCGGCCTCGAACCCACCACCCGCCTCCTCGCCGACGCCACCCGCTACCAGCTCGCCGCCCGTGTGATGCGCGAGGCCCCCGGCCCGTACCCCGCCCTGACCAGGTCGTTCCCCACACTGGTCAGCGATCTGCTGGCGCTCGACGCCGAGCTCGCCGAACACCTCGTACGCCCCGAACAGCTCGCCGAGTACGACACCGGCCTCCTGGCCGCGCTCGAATCGGCCCGGCTCAGCAACGCCGAGCTGCGCAGGATCCCCGAGACCGCCGAGGCCCGCCGCGAACTGCTCCGGCTGACCCGGCGCTACCGCGAGGCCAAGAAGAGCCGCGACCTCCTCGACTTCGGCGACCAGATCGCGCTCTCCGCCGAGCTCGCGCTCACCCGCCCCGAGGTCGGCACGATCCTGCGCGACGAATTCCGGGTGGTGCTGCTCGACGAGTACCAGGACACCTCCGTCGCCCAGCGGCTGCTGCTCTCCGCCCTCTTCGGCAGCGGCCCCGAGGGAACGACCGGGCACGCCGTCACCGCCGTCGGTGACCCCTGCCAGGCGATCTACGGCTGGCGCGGCGCCTCCGTGGCCAACCTCGACGACTTCCCGCTCCACTTCCCGCACACCGACGGCACCCCCGCCACCCGCTACTCCCTCAGCGAGAACCGCCGCAGCGGCGGCCGGCTCCTGCACCTGGCCAACGGGCTCGCCGAACCCCTGCGCGCCATGCACGAGGGCGTCGAGGCGCTGCGCCCCGCCCCCGGCGCCGAGCGCGACGGCATCGTCCGCTGCGCCCTGCTCCGCACCCACGCCGAGGAGATCGACTGGCTCGCCGACTCGATCGCCCACCTGGTGCGGACCGGCAGGGCACCCGGCGAGATCGCCGTCCTGTGCCGTACCGCGGGCGACTTCCCGGAGATCCAGGCAGCGCTGGTGGCCCGCGACATCCCGGTCGAGGTCGTCGGTCTGTCCGGGCTGCTGCACCTGCCCGAGGTCGCCGACCTCGTCGCGGTCTGCGAGGTGCTCCAGGACCCCGGCGCCAACGCCTCCCTGGTCCGGCTGCTCACCGGCCCCCGCTGGCGGATCGGCCCCCGCGACCTGGCCCTGCTCGGCCGCCGGGCCCGGCTCCTCGTGCACCGCGCGGCCCACGGCGACGACGAGGACTTCGACCCGGACCGCCGGCTCGCCGAGGCCGTCGAGGGCATCGACCCGGCCGAAGTGATCTCGCTCGCCGACGCGCTGGACACCTTCCTCGAATCGGGCGGCGAGGAGGACGACGGGCTTCCGTTCTCCGCCGAGGCCCGCATCCGCTTCGCCCGCCTCGCCGCCGAACTGCGCGACCTGCGCCGCTCGCTGGCCGACCCGCTGATGGACGTGCTGCACCGGGTCCTGGCCACCACCGGCCTGGAGGTCGAGCTGTCCGCGTCGCCGCAGGCCCTGGCCGCCCGCCGCCGCGACACCCTCGCCAACTTCCTCGACGTCGCGGCCCGCTTCGCCGCCGTCGACGGCGACGCCACCCTCCTCGCCTTCCTCGGCTTCCTGCGCACCGCCGTCCAGTACGAGAAGGGCCTGGACAACGCCCTGCCCGGCGGCGAGAACACCGTCAAGGTCCTCACCGCCCACAAGTCCAAGGGCCTGGAGTGGGACGTCGTCGCCGTGCCCGGCCTGGTCGCCGGCCAGTTCCCCAGCAGCCAGTCCCGCGACGCCTGGACCGCCCAGTCGAAGGTCCTCCCGCACGCCCTGCGCGGGGACCGGGCGACCCTCCCCGACGTCCACTCCTGGGACGCCAAGGGGCTCAAGGCGTTCAAGGAGGAGATGAAGGAGCACCAGCACACCGAGGAGCTCCGCCTGGGATACGTCACCTTCACCAGACCCCGCACCCTGCTGCTCGGCTCCGGCCACTGGTGGGGCCCGTCCCAGAAGAAGCCGCGCGGCCCGTCCGGCTTTCTGCACGCGCTGTACGAGCACTGCGCGGCCGGACACGGCGAGATCGAGGTCTGGGCCGACGAGCCGGCCGAGGACGAGGAGAACCCGGCGCTCGACGCGAAGGCCGCCGACCGCGCGTGGCCGCTGCCGCTGGACGACACCGCGCTGATCCGCCGCCGCACCGCCGCGGACACGGTGCTGGCACACCTGGAGGCCCTGGCCACGGCGGGGGGCGTGCCGGACGTGTACGAGGCGCTGCCCGATGCCCCGGAGCCGTACGACGACGGGTACGACGAGCCCTACGACGACGGGTACGACGCCCCGTTCCCCGATGAGGCCGGCGTCGGGGCCGCCGACTGGGACACGCTGTCGACGGAGCCC